>JBJOIA010000262.1:0-3886 GCA_046047395.1 Bacteroidota bacterium
TTAATTATTGATTATATTAAGGAAAATCCCCATTGGAAATTATCCTTACAAACTCATAAATATATCGATATTCCTTAATGAGGAAATGGCTTTTCATATTGTTATTACCTAGTTTGGCTTATGGACAGGAATTGGTATCAGCTGGTCCGGTTGAAAAATTAAATACGTTTAAGGTTCAATATTTCCCATCTTTCAATAAGGCAAATCAAAAAATTTATTTTACTTCGCGTGTCAAGGGAATAGAACATATTTTTCATTTCGAGGAAGGCAAAATTATTCTTGATTTTGGAAATAATTATAATGAAGGTACGGCTATCATTTCTGCTGATGGAAAAACGATGATATATTCAGAATGTAATTCATTGAAATCCTATGGATCCTGTGATTTAGTGGAACGGAAATGGGAGAACGATCAATGGTCTGAATCCAAAAATTTAGGAGCAGAAATAAATTCAACGGATTGGGAGGGCCATCCATGGCTAAGTGAGGATGGAAATACCTTAATTTATTCTTCGTCTAAATATGGTAGCAAAGGAGGGAAAGATATTTGGATAGCACGTAAAAAGGACGATTTTTGGACGAGTTCGGAATTAATGATGGAGAAAATAAATACAAAATTTGATGAAATTGGTCCTTATTTCATAGAAAGGGACTCAATATTATTATTTTCTTCAAACAGGCCAGGAGGAAAAGGAAAACAGGATTTTTACCAGTATGATATTCGGAAACAAGAGTTAAGAAATTGGGAGGAACTGAATTCCGAATTGGATGAAGCGGGGATTTTAATGAAGAATTGGGAAACTGGTGAAGGGGGGATTCGAGAATTTTTATATTCAAAAGATTTAGTAGGAAGGGATGGGATTCGTACGGAGATATGGCAAGCCAGATTCAAGTTTAAAGAATTGCCTAATAAGGAAATTAGGACAGAAGAAAAAAAGTTTGAGTTTTTAGTGATTCAATTTGAAATTAATTCTTTTGAGATTAAAGAAATTAGTCAGAATATGGTGGACTTAAAAGAATATTTAAGTCAGAATCCGGATATAAACATTGAAATTATTGGTCATACGGATGCGAGTGGGGAGAAGGAGAACAATCAGATATTGTCTGAGAAGCGTGCGGAGAGCCTAAAAATCTGGCTAGAGGGGCAGGGAATCTCTCCTACCCGAGTGATTGTCAGAGGGGAAGGGAGTAATTTTCCTATATCTGATGATCCAGAAAAAAATAGACGAATTGAAATTAAGTTTAAATAAAAATAAACCGAAATTATTTTCAATTATTTATTTTCGAAAATAGCTTTAACATAGTAATAATAAATTGTGGTAGTGGCTTCAAAACCAGAGTCAACTCCAAAAATTATCCAGGCAGATCCATTTTCATCAGAACGAACAATAATTTTTGATTTTGAATTTAATGATTTATAAAAATATGAACTATCGTTGGATTCATTTGAAAAATTCCCTAGTAAAATCATGTCCTTGCCAGATTCCGCTTGATTTCCCTTATCAATATTCATTCGATAGTAATTATCTTGGGGATCTAAAACTTTTTTAGGTTCAAAGGTAGAGCCTCCTGCTTTAATAAAAACAGATTCTCCTGGGGACCCTCCTACCCCAACCGAACCATTTGGTGCATTGGAAGCAAATTCCAATTCCATGGATAAATAATAATCTGTATTAGGATCTAATCCGTTTATTTTTTTCTTAACGAACATAAATAAATCATCGGAATGGTTATTTCCACTTTGTTTCAAGCCTAATTCAGTTTGGTAATAATAATTGATAAATGGAATTGTATCCAATCCGTAACTTAGCTCATAGAATTCTTCCATTCCATAAGGATAATCTGCAAAATCTTGAATCCAACCTTCATTATCTTTTAAAGTAAAAAAATATTTAGAAAAGGTTTTAGAAATAGGTTTTATTTCTTCATTTGTACAAGAGAAAATTAAAAAAGAAATTAGGGTCAGACTTAATTTAGTATTCATAGTGGTTATTTTTTTTTATAAACGAAAATTTCATTAGATTCGTACTTTAAAACCACTAAAAATAATGAATAGTTCCCATTTATTCGCAAAGGCAAGATTTAATATCATTTCATTTTCTAGGTAAGGCTGAAAAGATCTTTATTCTTTTAAATCAAGGATATCCTTATGCTAGGAAAATTAATTTAACCACTTAAATAGAATTATCAAATAAACAAATAAACCAAATGAAAAAATTAATCTTATTAATTGCAATTATGGTATTAGGAACCATAAGCTTAAATGCTCAAACAGTGAATGGTCTCCCAATTGGAGAAATTGATTCTGATTATTTAGAAATTATCGGTCGGGTAAGAGGAACAACGAAGGTCGCCGTGGAGGTAGATTTTGGTCAGGGTAAAAAATTCGGTTCAAACCTTACGAGAAAGAATGTTATTTTGGATGAAAATGGAAAATCGATTGTTTTTAATTCAATTATTGATGCTTTGAACTTTTTCTCTTTTTATGGTTATGAATTTGTAAATGCCTATGCGCATCAAGTTGGTCAGACCGATGAAGTGCAATATCATTATATTTTAAGAAGAAAAGAATAATGTTTAAAGAGAAAGGGATTAGTATAGCCTAAAAATCTGGTAGCTAAACTAATCCCTTTTCCCTATTCTCTTAGAATAGAATATTATCTTTTATCTTGAGAGATGAATTCTCTTTCGTTTTGGCCTACATAGATTTGACGAGGACGGCCAATAGGCTCATTATTTGCTCTCATTTCTCTGTATTGTGCCATCCAACCTGGAAGTCTACCAATGGCAAATAAAACAGTAAACATATTAGTTGGAATTCCTAAAGCTCTGTAAATAATTCCTGAGTAAAAATCTACGTTTGGATATAATTTTCTTGCTACGAAATAATCATCCTCTAAAGCAGCTTGTTCTAAGGTTCTAGCGATATCCAAAACTGGATCTTCAATTCCTAGTGAAGTAAGAACTTCATTTGCCGCTACTTTAATGATCCTTGCTCGAGGGTCAAAGTTTTTATAAACACGGTGACCGAAGCCCATTAATCTGAAAGAAGAAGCTTTATCTTTTGCTAATCCCAAATACTTGGCGGTATCTCCTCCGTCTGATTTAATAGCCTCTAGCATTTCAATTACTTCTTGATTTGCTCCACCATGCAATGGTCCCCATAATGCAGAAATACCCGCAGAAATTGAAGCATATAAATTTGCATGAGAAGAACCTACCAATCTTACAGTGGATGTAGAACAATTTTGCTCATGGTCTGCATGTAAAATCAATAATTTATTCATCGCCGAAACTATTTTTGAATCAACTGAATAGGATTCTCCAGGTTTTGCGAACATCATTGTAAGGAAATTCTCACAATAATCTAAATTTGTATTGTATGGAACAACTGCCTCACCGATGGATTTTTTATAACCCCAAGCAGCAATAATTGGCAATTGAGCTAATAAGCGGTAAACCGCTTTGTCATTATCTTCGTCAGATTCTGTAGAATAAAAAGCCGAAAGCGCACCCGCCACTGAACCTAATTCGCACATAGGATGGGTATCACTCGGAAATGCTTTTTGAATGGCATGTAAACCTTCCAAATATTTTGCCTCCGCATTAATTTTAGAAGTAAATTCTGCTAATTGACTAGAATTTGGCAATTCACCATTCAATAATAAATATGCTACTTCTATAAATGAAGCTTTATCTGCTAAATCTTCAATTTTATAGCCTTGGTATCTCAAAATACCCTTTTCTCCATCAAGAAAAGTAATGGCACTTTTAGTGGATCCAGTATTTTTAAATCCTGGGTCATAGGTAACATAGGTAGATGATCCTCTTAATTTGGCAATATCAATGGCCTTCTCGCCTTCTGTTCCTTCTAATGTAGGAAGTT
>JBJOIA010000263.1:0-4900 GCA_046047395.1 Bacteroidota bacterium
GTCAGTTTTGATCTTTTTATACCCAATCTTTCACATAAATTACCAGCAAATTCTACCCAATTAATTTCAGGATATGCTACGGTATGAGCATTAAAATTACCCGTTGCACCTCCAAATTTCCCAGTAAATGGAACTTGAGCTAATAATTCTAATTGTCTCTCCAATCTTTCAACAAATACTTTCATTTCCTTCCCTAAACGTGTAGGAGAAGCAGGCTGACCGTGCGTATGGGCCAATAAAGGTATATCTTTCCATTGTTCTGCCAAATCATTTAATAGGTTTTTTACCATTAATAATTTGGGTAAAATAATATCATCATGAGATTGCTTCAATGAAACAGGGATAGCAGTATTATTGATATCTTGAGAAGTAAGCCCAAAATGAACGAATTCTAAATAGGAATCCAATCCTCTATTCAATTCCTTCATTTTATGTTTGATAAAATATTCTACTGCTTTTACATCATGGTTGGTAATTTTTTCTTTATCCTTAATCCATTCAACATCCTCTTCCTTAATATTTTCATACCATGAACGCAAAGTTGGAAATAAATCCTCAGGAAAATCCTTCAAACTTGGTAAAGGAATTTCACAAAGAGCAATAAAATATTCGATTTCAACAAAAATTCGATATTTAATTAATCCAAATTCTGATACATAAGGTGCAAGAGAATCGGTCTTTCCAAAATATCTTCCGTCAATCGGAGAAATTGCGTTTAATTGATTTAATTTCATAAATGAATTCTAAAATGCAAAGATAAGGATTATAAAGTAAAAATTTATAATTTTACATAATGTTAAATCCTCGCTTGCTATCCCCTGTTTTGGCATTTATTATCGCAGCAATTGCTTCGTTATTTATTTCCTTTATCCCAAGTGCTAGCAATTTCACCATTTTAATTGCTTTTCTTTCCATTTTTATTTTTGGTTCAGGATTGATCTTCTTTGTTCTTGATTATTTAATTTTCCAAGAGGTAAATAAATTATATGATCAAATAAAATTCCTAAAAAAGAAAAGAATAAATATCTCTCCTCGTAAGGTAATTATTGAAAAAGGAAACCCTATTGAATTATTGAAAACGGAATTAAATTCCTATTTAACGACTAAAGAAGACGAGGTAAAAGAACTTAAAAAAGCCCATAAATATAGACAGGAATTCCTTGCCGATGTTTCCCATGAATTAAAAACCCCGATTTTTTCAGCCCAAGGGTTCGTTCATACCCTATTGGAAAACCCTGATGAATCCCCAGAAATTCGTCAAAGATTCTTACAAAAGGCTGCTAAAAGTTTAGATGGTTTAGACGAACTCGTAAAAGATTTACTGACCGTTTCTCAAATTGAAACAGGCGCCATTACCATTGAAAAGGAGGTTGTAGATATCCGAAAAATGGTTTTGGATATATTTGAACAATTGGAGAATAAGGCGAAATCTAGAAATGTAACCATGAAAACCACCGGATATTCTGGAGAAGTCATTGTTTCTGCTGATCCCCTGAGGATAAAACAAGTTTTAGTCAATTTAATTGAAAATGCCTTGAAATATGGTTCTGATAATGGGAAAATCTTGGTAGAATTTCTTGAAAAGGACAAAGATTTTCAAATTAAAATTATAGATAATGGTCCAGGAATTTCATCGGAACATTTACCAAGAATTTTTGATAGGTTTTATCGAGTAGACAAAAGTAGAGCAAGGCAAATTGGTGGATCCGGACTAGGCCTTTCCATTGTAAAACATATTGTTCAAGCGCATGGAAGTAAAATCATGGTTGAATCAAAAATCGATAAGGGAACTGAATTCTATTTTAGATTGGAAAAAGCTTAATTCTCCCCTTCTTTTAGTTTTTCGGCATTTTCATGGATTCTTAACTTTTCAATAAAATCCTCAATTTCACCATCCATCACCACAGGTAGATTATAAACAGTATATCCAATTCTATGGTCTGTTACTCTTCCTTGAGGATAATTGTAGGTACGAATTTTATCTGAACGATCTCCTGAACCTACCATTGATTTTCTATTTCCAGCGATCTCGGCATTCCTTTTCGCAAGTTCTATCTCATATAATCGAGAACGTAAAACGGTCATTGCTTTATCAAAGTTCTTTATCTGTGAACGTTCATCTTGGCATTGAACCACCAACCCAGTTGGAATATGGGTAACTCGCACTGCTGAATAAGTTGTATTTACAGACTGTCCACCCGCTCCAGAAGAGCAGAAGGTATCTTTACGAATATCATTCATATTGATTTGAACATCCACTTCATCTGCCTCTGGCAATACCGCCACGGATGCGGCTGAAGTATGAATTCTGCCTTGAGACTCAGTTGCCGGCACACGTTGAACACGATGTACCCCGGATTCAAATTTTAATTTTCCATATACATCCTCCCCTTTTACCGAGCAAATCATCTCCTTATAACCTCCAGAAGAAGCTTCGGTATAGTCCATTACCTGAAAAGACCAACCCTGATTTTCAGCAAATCTTTGATACATTCTAAATAAATCTCCTGTAAAAATACCTGCCTCATCACCCCCTGTTCCGGCTCTAATTTCTAAAATACAATCCTTAGAATCATTCGGATCCTTTGGAATAAGCATTTCTTTTAAAATTTCCTCTAATTCCTCTTTTTTAGGTTCAAGCTCATCCAACTCAGCCTTTGCCATCTCCCTAAAATCTTCGTCTTTTTCAGTGGCAATTACATCTTTCGCCTCTTTAATATTTCCTAAAATTGTAGAATACTCTTGATATTTATTGACAATTTTTTGTAAATCCTTATACTCTTTGCTTAGGGTAGTAAACTTTTTCAGGTCAGAAACGATTTCTGGCCTAGATATTTGTTGTTCTACCTCATTAAAGCGTTCTTTTATAGCCTCTAATTGATCAATCATGGAGTGAAATTTTAAAAATCGGTGCAAAGATAGTAATTTTAACTGTTTAAATTATAGTCTAAGAAAAATGAACAAGCTATTTACTTTCCTATTTTGCCTAATAATTCTTTCCTCTTGTGATTTATCAAAAAGAATAGATACCTCAAAAGCTGTAGAAGAGATGGAATTAAGAAAGGTAAAAAGAATCCTTCCAAGAGAAATTGTAGCAGAAGCAACCCGATATGGCCAAGAAATTGAAAAGATTTTAAAGTCTGATTCTATTTCCATGAATTCTATTCAGAAAAAATACAAGGTCAAGATTTATTCTGGGGATTTAAAAAGCCTTTCACTAGAAAATTTAGACCCAAAATTAATGGAAGTAATCGATGCAATGGATTATGCAATTGAAAATAACCAAAATATCCCCTCAACTATTCAAAGAAATTCAAAAGAAGATAGCTTATTTTATATTTTCAATAATGAAAAAATCACCTATTTGATAGGTTTTTCCAAACAAAATATCATTCTTAATTATCAATAATTCCGGATGATTTGAATCATTTGATTATAAATTTCCTGTAATTCTCTCCCTTCCAACATAATTCGCTGTTGATAATAAAGATTATCATCCGAATAATGATTTTTTAAAGCAGATAATTCCTGCGGCACATCATTCATAAATCCAGCAATTTGAGCTTTTAATAAAGGCTCCAATAAGGTTTGATCTAAATCCAAATCCTTTAATAATGACTTTGACTGCTCCCAAAGGAATCGAGAAAATTCTGATGAAAATAAGGATGCTAAATGGATTTTTTTTCTTTCTTCCGGACTTACCTCATACAAAACATTAGAAATTTGCTTTGCCAAAGTAAAAAGGATGCCATGCATATCTCGGTGAGAAGCTTCAATAAATAAGGGAACATTCAATAAAGAGATATTTTTTCTTTTGACAAATGAATGCAAAGGATAAATAATTCCTACCTGAACATTGGTTTCTCTATTAGGATCAAATTGGAATAAAGCCTCAGAAAGATTATAGGTTCCCGTTACTAAAACCAAGGTAGAATTTTCGGGTAATATTAATTCTGGCAATACCTGTGAATAGGCTAATTCGGGAATACAAACAAAGAAAATTTCAGACGGCGAATTGGAAAAGTCCAAATCCTCCTGAATATCTGCCTTGAACAAAAAACTGGCTAATTCCTGAGCATTCTCTGGATTTCTACTGAAGATTTCATTCACACTATTTCCCGCATTTTCTAAGGCTCTAGATAAATGCCAAGCCACATTTCCGGCTCCTATGAAGGATATTTCCATTCTTTAAACAAATTTTTCCATTTTGGTTCCAATGAAAGGTAACCATTGCTCATCCAAAATTCCTGAAAAATTTCGTAAAAACATAACGAAAGATGGTTTAAATGGTTTTCTTTTTAAATCCATTCCCGCTTCTTCTGGTGTTCGATCTCCTTTTTTTGCATTACACATCTGACAAGCCGTGATTAAATTATCCCAAGATGTTCTGCCTTGCCTTGATTTAGGTTGAACATGATCCAAGGTTAATTGATCTTTTGAACCACAATATTGACAAGTTCCATTGTCCCTTTTAAATATATTTTGTCTACTTAAAACCACTCCTTTATAGGGGAAATAGACATATTTATTTAAGCGAATAACTGACGGATAGGGGAAAATGGAATTTACCGTTCTGATTTTATTCTCAGAAGATTCAGCGACCAATTCAGCTTTATTCAAATAACATAATAAAAAAGCCTTAGGCATGGAACAAACAGTGAGGGCAGAATAGTCTTGATTTAAGACTAAAACCTTGGGGTTTTGGGGGCTCATATACAAAAGATTTAGGGTTGATTCTCAGCTACTTCCACTTTCAATCTCTTGTCTTTAAAGTTAGGGATTTATAAGATATAAAGCAATAGTAAAGTCTGGTATACAATTATCTTTTTGTAAAATAATTATTTATTTTTGTGCCAAAAGAATGAAAGCAATGGAAAATATCAAGGAAAAAGTAAAAAAA
>JBJOIA010000264.1:0-13892 GCA_046047395.1 Bacteroidota bacterium
TGATATAATTCATCCTGGAATTCATCTGGAATTAAAATAAAACAAGAATCATGAATTAATACATCTATTTTTTTTATCGTATTTTTCTTTATACCAAATTCCTTTTCAAAAATATGATAAAGGTTTAATGCATCAGACCAATTTACTTGTACACCTTCCTCCGAGAAATTATTTATTCCTAGATAAATAGAATCCCTTGAAAGGCTTATTTTGATTTTATTTTTCTGGTCTTTATTCATATTAAATCAAATTTACTAAAATTGAATTAATTATTTAAACTTCATGAATTCTTAATTTCTAATTATTAATTCTAAATTAAAAAGTTTAATTTTGCACCTTAATTTAAAAAACTATGCTTCAAGTTTCAAACGTATCTCTTAGATTTGGTAAAAGGGTTTTATTCGAAGAAGTAAATATTAAATTCGTTGAAGGAAATATTTACGGACTAATCGGTGCTAATGGTGCTGGAAAATCTACTTTTTTAAAAATTCTTTCTGGCGAATTAGATTCGCAAACGGGTTCTATTTCTATGAATCCAGGAGAAAGAATGTCTATTTTAAAGCAAAATCATTTTGAATACGAAGAAACACCTGTTCTACAGACTGTAATAATGGGTAACAAGCGTTTATACGATTTAATGCAAGAAAAAGATGCCATCTACTTAAAAGAGGATTTCTCTGAAGAAGATGGTAATAAAGCTGCAGAATTGGAAGCAGAATTTGCGGAAATGAACGGATGGGAGGCTGAATCTGAGGCTGCTTCCATGCTTTCTGGCCTAGGAATTCATGAATCATTTCATTATTCCTTGTTAAAAGATTTAAATGGCTCTGATAAAGTTAAGGTTCTTTTAGCCCAGGCCCTTTTTGGTAATCCTGATATTTTATTGTTGGATGAACCTACAAATAATTTGGATATAGATTCAATTATGTGGCTAGAAGGCTTTCTTCAAAATTTTAAAAATACCGTAATTGTAGTTTCTCACGACAGACATTTCTTGGATAATGTTTGTACCCATATTGCCGATTTAGATTTTGGAAAAATTCAATTATATGGAGGGAATTATACTTTCTGGTATGAATCTTCTCAACTTGCAGCTCGTCAACGTTCTGATCAAAACAAGAAAACTGAAGAAAAACGAAAAGAATTAGAAGAGTTTATTCGTAGATTTTCTGCCAATGTAGCAAAGTCTAAACAAGCAACTGCTCGCCAGAAAATGTTAGATAAACTTCAAGTAGAGGATATAAAACCTTCTTCTAGAAAATATCCCTTCATTAATTTTAAACCTGATAGAGAAGCAGGAGACCAATTATTAAAAGTAGAGAATCTTTCCGCTGTTTCAGAAGATGGCGAAGAATTATTTTCAAACTTGTCATTTACCGTAAATAAAGGAGATAAAATTGCTGTGCTATCCGACAATTCTTTGTCCATAACTGCACTGTTTGATATACTATCTGGTAAAATAAAAGCCACCGCGGGTTCATATAATTGGGGGGTTACTACCTCTCAGTCTTATTTACCAAATGACAATGCTGACTTTTTCAAAGATTCTTCAATGGATTTGGTTAATTGGCTAAGGCAATATTCAGCTGAAAAGGATGAATCATTCATTAGAGGCTTTTTAGGTAGAATGCTTTTCTCTGGAGATGAAGCTCTAAAAAAATCTACTGTTTTATCTGGTGGTGAAAAACAACGTTGTATGTTTTCTAGAATGATGCTTTCAGGAGCAAATGTTTTATTGTTTGATCAACCAACCAATCACTTAGACCTAGAATCTATCACAGCATTAAACAATGGAATGGCTGAATTTCCTGGAACAATTCTTTTCAATAGTCATGACCACCAACTTACTCAAACTGTTGCCAATAGAATAATTGAAATTGGTAAAAAAGAACATTTGGATAAGTTAATGACATATGATGACTTCATTGCTGATCCAAATGTTCGTGAACAACGTAAAAAATTAAATTAATTTTAAATTCACAGGATCCCAATTGATTACCCTTTCTTCCTCCACGGATTTGTTGGATAAAACAGATGGGGCAGCTGCGCGTAGCCCGAAGACAGCATCTTCAAATACTGGAGTGCCATTTCTTATTGAATCAAAGAATTTGATAAAATGATCTAGTCTTGAATCATAACCTCTTTCGGTTTGGAAAGTGATTTTTTCATTAAATTTACCTTTGGTGTCTTCCGGGCCATATTTAGCATTATATTCTTTCAGTAATTCCTCTTGCATTGCTTTCGGATAAGATTCTAATGAATCGTAACCGCCAATACTTGGAACTTTAGGCCTTTTAAATGAATTAATTTCAATTCCATTTTCTTTAACTTGTATGACACCCTCAGTGCCAACTAAAACTGTTTTTTCTCCACCGCCGGCACCATCCGCCAGATTTACTCGTGTCATATATTGAAACTGATTATGAGCCTCTGTTTTAGGGTAAGTCATAAAACCAGTTAAAATATCATAGGAATCTCTTCCATCCTTCCAATAGTTTAATGCCCCCTGGGCATATATTTTTGTTGGTCCTAAACTTGATGTGATCGTATGGAGTCCAGTAAAATTATGAACAAATAAATCCCCAGCGACTCCTGTACCATAAGCCTTAAAGTTTCTCCATCTAAAAAAACGAATTGGGTCGAAAGGAATTTTTGGAGTATCTTTTAAAAAGGTTTCCCAATCAATATTTTTTTCTGATGCTCCCTTTGGAAGGGTATATTGCCAAGCACCATTCGCGGTGGATCGATCTGTGTATGCCTCTGCATAGGTAATATCCCCAATTATTCCCTCATCAAAATATTTTTTTGCCTCCCATGAAACAACTGAGGAAGCACGTTGACTACCTACTTGAAAAACCTTGCCGGTCTTTTTTGCTACTTTTACTACTTCAAATCCTTCTTCCACCTGTTGCACCATTGGTTTTTCACAATAAACATGCTTCCCTGCATTCATTGCATCAATAGAAATAGTATCATGCCAGTGATCTGGAGTACAAATTAAAACAGCATCGATGTCTTTTCTTTGAAGAATTTCTTTGTAATCCCTCGTTGTAAAAATTTCTTTCCCCCATTTTTCTTTTGCTCTTATAAGACGCTCGTCGTATAAATCAGCAACTGCAATTAATTCAACTCCTGGAACTTTTAATGCAGTTTGGGCATCATAATGTCCAATAATTCCGCAACCAATTAAACCAATTCTGATTTTATCATTTTCAGATATAGGTATTTTTTTTAATTCTTCCTCTAGAGTATAACCATAGGATTTATTAGGATCTAAACCGTATAACAGGGCAGAGGATAAACTTAAAGTTCGAATGAATTTTCTTCGATTATGATTCATGATTTATAAATTAGATTTAGAAAATTCTAATTTACAAATCTTGTTTAAGATTCGAAAGGCTTTTGATATTTTCTTCTAATTTTATTAATTGAAAATTTTTTTTGAAGCGTAAAGGAATTTTCACTCATTTGGGAAAAAGAATTTTCCCAATCTAAATATAATTCCAAATCATTTTTTTGGAATTTTTCAGGGTCAATATTCTTCTTATTTAGAAATTCTATAAAATCCATTGTCTCCACGTTTTCCTAAAATATTTAGATATATAAAGGTAATTAAAATTAAAAATGCAGCAAGCGCAAATGGGTATTTAATATTATCTATATTTCCTTTATAAACCCATCCTGTAAATATTGCACCAATACCGATACCTATTTCTAAAGCCATATAAACCGTAGACATGGCTCTTCCCATTCGATATTTATGTCCCAAATCATTTGCCCAAGCAGAAACGGTAGGAGTATTGAATCCATAAGAAAAACCAAAACAAATTGCAGAAGTAACGATTGTAAAGGTGTTTATCTTTATTGCTAAAATAGCCATTGAAATGAATAATAAAATCATGGAGTATTTCAATACGGGAATTCTTCCTTTCTGGTCTGATAATTTAGAAAAACCAAATCGAATTAAAATTGAGGCAACTGTATAAATAGAAAAATATAAGCCTTTATTATTCCATCCTGCTAATTTAGAAACATCCGGTATGATGGTATGAATTACGCCAGATGAAAAAGTCATCAACAAAAATATCCAAAAAATATGGATCACTCTTGGCTCAAGAATATCCTGAATTCCTATTCTAAAATATTTGAAACTGAATTTTCTTCTTTTTTTCTCAGGTAAACTTTCTTTTAAACTTAATAATATGGCAATTGATAATAATGCCGCTACTGAGGAAGTATAAAACATTGGATTGATACCAAATTGATGTGCCATGAATCCTCCTAAAGCCGGACCAATCGACATTCCCGTTGCAGTAAAAATACCCAACATTCCTTGTGCTTCACCTCTTCTGTTGGTGGGGATTAAATCCGCCACATAAGCCGCTGTTGCCGTTGGTTTGGTACCTGTAGAAAACCCATGAAAAAATCGTAAAATTAAAAATCCAGCCACAGTATGAACTGCAGGGTAAAGTCCACCTAATATAAAACATACTAGTGACCCAAATGCCATGATAGGCACTCTTCCAATTTTATCAGTTAATTTACCTGAGAAAGGTCTACTAATGGCTGCTGCTAAGGTAAATAATGAAATTATATAGCCAATATATTCCTTACCTCCTAAAGAGGCAAGGTAATCTGGTAATTCGGGGATAATCATGGAAAAGGAAGCACTGAATAAAAAATTACTCAGGCATAATAACCAGAATTCAATTGTATAAATTTTGGCTGAATTTTCCATTTTAATCTTCTAATAAATTTTTATATTCTCTCTTACTTAATCCCATTAAAAAGGCAGGTAATAGAATTAAATTACAAATCATTGCCATTAATAAGGTAACAGATAATAATATTCCAAGGGCCTGAGTCCCCTTAAAATCAGAGGCTGCAAAAATGAAAAATCCAAAAAATAAAATCATAACAGTATAAAACATCGAAACTCCAGTTTGCTGAATTGTTTTCTGTACCGCTTCCTTAATATTATTTGATTTTAAATATTCATCTTTATACCTGGTTAGGAAATAAATCGTTCCATCACTTGAAATTCCAAAGGCTATAGAAAAAATTAATATAGTACTTGGTTTAAGGGCAATCCCAAAATATCCCATTAATCCTGCCGTTATACTTAAAGGTATCAAACTTGGTAAAGTGGATATTAAAGTCATTTTCCATGACCTAAATAAGGATGCCATTATTAAACAGATAAGGATAATCGCAAAAATTGTACTTTCTAATAAGTTTTTCTCTAAGTATTCAGTTTGAAGTGAATTAATTACGGAATTTCCAGTAATTACTGCCTTATAAGCCTTTTTATTTTCTGGCTTTAAATATCGACCTGATTTTACATCATAGAGGAAAATGGAATCTACTTTAGGTTGTAATTTAGAAAATATTTCTTTAGTGCGGACAGTACCTGCATCTTGCATTTGGAAACTTATGCGAGTAAATCTTTGGGAGGAATCCACAAAACTATTAAAACTCGTACCAGATTCTGCTATTGATCCACTATATGATTTTATCTTTTTTAAATCATTTAAGCCAGGAATTCTAAAATATTGAGGTTTTCCATCATGAATTACTTGATTCAAATAGGACATCGCTGTAAGTACGGATAATCCTTTGGTAAATTCAGGGTAATTTTTAATTTCTTTTTCTACTAATCGAATTTTTGTAAGTAGGTCCGCAGAGGATAATATTTTTCCTGAATTTGCTTCTACAGAAATTTCAAAGGGCATTACCCCTTTAAAATTCTTTTCGATGAATTTTAAATCCTTGTAAATTGAATTTGATTCTGGTAAATCATCTACAATATATCCAATTGTTTTTATTTGATAAATTCCATAAATGGAAAGAATGAAAACGATTCCTACAATCGAATAAATAATTTTTCTCCTTTCCATAATCCATAATTCAATCTTATTTAAGATTTTATTGATTTTTTTGGATTCAAAATGAGCCAAATCTTTTTCTTCAGGATTTTTACGGTAACTAAATATAATAGGTATTAAAATCAAAGAATTGAAGAATGTCACCATAACATTCACTGATGCCACAATACCAAATTCAACTAATAAGGCTGAACCAGTGAAGGCAAAAACACCAAAACCAATGGCTGTTGTTAAATTGGCTAGGAATAAAGTTCTTCCTACTTTTGAAATACTTTCAAATAAAGATATTTCTTTATTATTCGTTATTAAAAAAGTTTCATGATATTTATTTAATAAAAATATTGAATTAGGTATTCCAATAATTACAATTAATGGAGGAATTAATCCAGATAATAAGGTGATTTTATATCCCAATATTACAATGGTAGCCAAGGAGGAAAGTATCCCTATTACAACTACTAATAAAGAGAAAAGTACGACTGAAATAGAACGGAAAAAATAAAATAAAATAATTGAACTTATTAAAATCGCTAGCCCGAGAAACATAAATAATTCCTTAGTAACCTGAGCTGTCATCTCCGTTCGAATATAGGGCATGCCTGAATAATGTAGGTCATGACCAGTTAACCCGGAATAATTCTTTCCTATGCCCTTGATTTCGTTTACTAATAAAATTCTTCCCTTATCATTTATCGTCTTTTGATCTAAGGTAATCATCATTAAATGAACCTTAAAATCCTTTGTATAAAGAAATTCTTTATAGATTGGAAGTTTTTTAATTTTCGATTTAAATAAATTCAAATTACTTTGGTTAATAGTTAGACTATCCTCCCAAGCTTTTTTGCTTTTTATTTTATCTCCATCAATATATAATTCAGGTGCAGTGGCAATGGATAATACATTTTTTATTCCTTCCAATTTGGAAATAGTGTCTGAAAGTTTCTTCCAAGATTTAAATTCCTTTGGTTTAAACAATTCTTCATTTTCAATAGCAATGACCATAACCGATCCATCTTCTCCAAATTTTGATTTAAAATTCTCATAAATTTGAAAATTTGGATTGTCCTTAGGAAGTATCTTTGCCAATTCATAACTCATTTGAGTTCGACTTGAAAAATATCCAGCCACAAGGGTCATTATTCCAATAAAAATCAATAGACTCTTTTTATTTGATAAGATATAATTTCCTATTGATTCCCAGATTTTATTCATTATTTTAATTTTCTTTTAAGATGATTTCTGCAAGTTGTAAGTCTTCAGGGGTGGTAATTTTTATATTTTGATAATTTCCTTCAGATAAAAATATTGGAGAACCAAATTCTTCAACTACACTCGCATCATCTGTAAATTTTGATTTATAGGGTAACTCAAAAGCTGATTCTAAAATTGATTTTTTAAAAACCTGAGGAGTTTGAATTAAACGGATTGAATTTCTATCAACCGATTCATATTCATCTGAGTTAGGATTCCATATTCGAATAGAATCTTTCGAGTCTACTGCTACCACAGCTGTACCTTTTTCTTCTGCTAGGTTATAGGCCTTTTCCAAAACATCTTTCGTTACCAAAGGACGAACTCCATCATGAATAGCTACTATACCTTCTTCGTATTCATTTAAGGCATTTATTCCATTTTGTGAAGAATGAAAACGGGTTTCTCCACCGGCAACAATTTCATGTTCTGGAACAGTAAATTTTGAACATAAATTTACCCAATAACTTATTTGATTCTTTGGAAGTACAACGATGATTTTAATTTCTCCTAATGAAGTAAATTTTTCAATAGTATGCAATAATATAGGTTTATCCTTTAAAATAAGAAATTGTTTTGGAACTTCCGATTTCATTCTGCTTCCAGATCCTCCCGCCACGATAATTGCATACCTTTTCATGAATTAAATGATTAACATAACATCTCCATAACTAAAGAAACGATATTTTTCCTTAATTGCCTCCTGATACGCTTTTTGTATTAATTCATAACCTCCAAATGCTGATGTCATCATCAATAAAATAGATTCTGGTAAATGAAAATTCGTTAATAAAGCATTTGGGATTTTAAATTCATAGGGAGGAAAAATAAATTTATCCGTCCAACTTTCAATTGGTTTTAAGGTTCCTGCTGCACTTACAGATGATTCCAAGGCCTTTAATGTAGTTGTTCCTACTGCCAATACCTTCTTTTTCTCTGTTAATGCCTGATTCACTTGTTTACAAGTTTCATCATTGATAAAAAATTGTTCTGAATCTGTCTTATGTTTTGTTAAATCTTCTACATCTACCTGTCTGAAGGAACCTAATCCAATATGTAAAGTAATTGGAGTAAATGAACAACCTGCTAATTCCATTCTCCTCATTACAATTTTTGAGAAGTGTAATCCAGCAGTAGGAGCAACTACTGCTCCAACATGTTCAGCAAATATGGTTTGAAATCTTTCTCTATCCTCTTCATTAGCCTCTCTTTTAAAACGAATTTCATCCGGTAGGGGTGTTTCTCCTAATTCATGGATCGCTTGCATTAACTCATCATGGTCTCCATCATACAGAAAACGAATAGTTCTTCCTCTTGAAGTAGTATTGTCAATTACTTCTGCAACTAAATCTGAATCACCAAAATATAATTTGTTTCCAACACGAATTTTTCTAGCAGGATCAACCAAAACATCCCATAAACGATGCTCCCTATTCAATTCTCTTAATAAGAATACCTCTATTTTAGCACCAGTTTTTTCTTTATTTCCATAAAGTCTCGCTGGGAATACTTTGGTATTGTTTGTCACGATTACATCGCCTTCGCCAAAATATTCAATGATATCCGTAAATTTTTTGTGTTCTATCGTGCCTGCTGCACGGTTTACAACCATCATTCTAGAATCTTCTCTATTATAAGCTGGATTTAGGGCAATTAATTCGCTTGGTAGTTCAAATCTGAATTCAGATAATTTCATTTTAAAGAATTTTAATGAATAAAAAGAGTGTAGAAAATCTACAATTTACAAATATACATTTTCAAACTAGGGGTTGTCAAGAAAAATCAAACATTTATTCATAAAAATAGTTCAATTTTTATATTTTTAAGGTATGGAAAAAATTAATCTGTTTTGGTTTAGACGAGATCTAAGACTATTTGATAATCACGGTTTATACGAATCATTGAGAGAAAATAAAACTGTTTTGCCAATTTTTATCTTTGATCCCTCCATTCTTGAAAATTTACAAGATTTAAAAGATCCACGAGTTAGCTTTATTTACCAAGAATTAGAAAAAATTAATCATCAACTCCAATTAATAGGTTCTAGTATTTTGGTCCTTCATAAAAAGCCCTTAGAGGCTTTTCAATTTTTAATTCAAAAATTTTCTATTGAAAATGTTTACACAAATCACGATTATGAGGGTTATGCCATTCAAAGAGATTCTCAGATCAAAGAATTTCTTTCTCAAAATGGGATTGGATTCAAATCTTTCAAAGACCAAGTAATTTTTGAAAAGAAAGAGATTTTGTCTGGACAAAATACCCCATACACCGTATTTACGCCTTATTCAAGAAAATGGAAGGAAGTATTGAATCAAAATCCAATTATTAATTATCCTTCTGAAAATTATTCGAATTTTTATCAAGAAAATTTTCCTTTCCCTAAATTAGAATCTATTGGTTTTAATTATTCAGATATTTCAATTCCAACTAATTCCCTGGATTTAGATTTGGTTAGAAATTATGAAAATACTAGAGATATTCCTAGTATCAATGGTACAACTAGGCTCTCGGTACATTTAAGATTCGGTACGGTTTCGATCCGAAAATTAGTTCAAAGTGTAATGCCTGTTTCTGAAAAATATTTAAATGAATTAATTTGGAGAGATTTTTATTTTAATATCACCTATAATTTTCCTCATATAAATCAAGGTCATTCCTTTAGAAAAGAATACGATTTTATACAATGGGATAATAATGAAATTTTATTTGAGGCATGGAAAAATGGTCAAACTGGTTTCCCAATCATCGATGCAGGAATGCGCGAATTGAATACTACCGGACATATGCATAATCGTGTTAGGATGATAGTTTCTAGTTTTTTAATAAAGGATTTATTAATTGATTGGAGATGGGGAGAAGCTTACTTTGCAGAGAAACTTTTGGATTATGAATTTTCATCCAATAATGGAGGTTGGCAATGGGCAGCGGGTTCCGGTTGCGATGCTGCACCTTATTTTAGGGTTTTTAATCCTAGCCTTCAAACTCAAAAATTTGATCCAGATTTAAAATATATTAAAAAATGGGTTCCCGAATTTCAAGAATTTACTTATCCAAGACCAATTGTTGATCATGATATTGCAAAAAAACGAGTAGTAGAAAGATATAAAGAAGGATTAGCCAAGGCTCAATAAATTTTCTTGTCCTTAATAAGATATTCCTCCAAATCAATGGATAGATGTCCAATACTTAATTCTACTTCGATTTTTAATGGAATATGATATTCATCATCGGATACCCATAAACGAATATCTTCCTTATCAGATAAAAAACTATTTTTGGGAAATTTGATGATTAGTAATTTTGAGGGTATTTTATTTTCATTAATTTTTATTTCATCTTTTCCCTTTACGATGAATACAAGGTCATAGTTTTTTTCTTCTAGAAAAATTTTCTTTGGAATTTTTTTTCCTGGAACCCAATCAGAAAAATCTTCATTTCGAATTTCCGCATAAACACCCAACATGTCATTTATCTCGTCTTCCAATGGATAAATTTTTTCCTCAATTTTTTTTCGTTTATCCTCCACCAAAATAACTCCTTTTTTATAGTCATATTGAGCATTTTGAGATTTCCGATAATTGATTTCCCTTTTTTTGAAAGAGGTTTTATAGGGTTTCCAAGTTTTAGGATTTAAAATAGCATGCCATTCATCCTGAACAGGACTTAATAAGGCAAAAACACCTGTAGATTGCCCAACTACATTTATTTTCACTCCTTTTTCTCCATTATTTAAATCTGAGCTGATGAATGCCTCAGCGGCATTTATAAAACCATAGTGGATCCGAAATCTCATTTTCTCACCTAAATGCTTTTCAATTAGGGATTGACTTTGTCCAAATTGACAAAATAAAATAATAATAAAACTGGTAATTATTCGGGTTTTATAATACATAAACACAAATTAAAATTTACTTAAGCATATTATCAATAAATTGTTTAGATTTATTCAAGCAATTTAATATTTTTGTTATTCTAACGTATAAATAAATCTATTCAATATGGCCAAGCAAGAATTAGGGCAAAAAAATGTCTCGAGTGAGAAATTAAAAGCACTTCAAACAACTTTAGAAAAATTAGATAAAGCTTATGGGAAAGGAACGGTAATGAAATTATCTGATTCCAAAGTTATAGATGTACCAGTAATCTCTACAGGTTCATTAGGTTTAGATTTAGCTTTAGGAATAGGAGGGATGCCAAGAGGAAGAATTATAGAGATTTATGGACCAGAATCATCTGGTAAAACAACCCTAACCATGCATTGTATTGCTGAAGCACAAAAAAATGGTGGTATAGCAGCATTTATTGATGCTGAACATGCTTTTGATAAAAATTATGCTGAAAAATTAGGGATTGATATTGAGAATTTATTGATTTCACAGCCTGATAATGGAGAACAAGCCCTTGAAATTGCTGAACATTTAATAAGCTCTGGAGCAATCGATATTATCGTTATAGATTCTGTTGCGGCTTTGGTTCCTAAAGCGGAAATTGAAGGTGAAATGGGTGATTCTAAAATGGGTCTTCAAGCTCGATTAATGAGCCAAGCCCTTAGAAAGTTAACAGGTACAATTTCTAAAACTGCCTGTACTTGTATTTTTATCAACCAGTTGAGAGATAAAATAGGAGTAATGTTTGGAAGTCCTGAAACGACTACTGGTGGTAATGCTCTTAAATTCTATAGTTCCGTTCGTTTAGATATTAGACGTATCGGTCAAATTAAAGAATCTGCAGATAATGTTTCTGGTAATAGAACTCGAGTAAAAGTAGTGAAAAATAAAATGGCTCCTCCATTCAAAGTTATAGAATTTGATATCATGTATGGAGAGGGTATTTCAAAAGCTGGTGAGATTCTCGATTTAGGAGTAGATTTGAATATTGTTGAAAAATCAGGTTCATGGTTCTCCTATGCTGGAAATAGATTAGGACAGGGTAGAGATTCTGTTAAGGAATTAATTAAGGATAATCCTGAGTTAATGGAAGAATTGGAAACGAAAATTCGAGAAACAGTAAAAGGAAATGCCGCTTCAATTAAAGAAGAGAAAGAATAGTATTCTTTTATACTATAAAAAAAGGTCAGAAATTAATCTGACCTTTTTTTATTCCTTTTGAAAAAATTAATTTGCTCCTATTAAATTTTCAATCAGTTTTTTTAGATTTTTTTCTGTTGACTTGTTTTTTTCCAATTCATCAGTAATCGTTTGAATGGAATGAATCACAGTTGAATGATCACGTCCTCCAAAATATTCCCCTATATTTTTTAAAGGCGTATTTGTCAAATCTTTTATTAAAAACATGGCAACTTGTCGAGGATGCACATGTTCCTTCTTTCTACATTTAGATAAAATCTTTTCTTTCTCAACTCCAAAATACCTTGCTACCTCATTTAATATAGACTCTTGATTTAATTGCTTTTCTTTTCTTTCAATAATATTTTCTAAAGTCATTTTTGCTAAATCAAGATCAATCTCTGCGTTTGTTAGAGTTGCATTTGCAATAATCGATATTATTACCCCCTCCAATTCTCGCACATTTGTATCTACATTTTTAGCAATATATTCAATAATGTCTTTTGAAATATCTATACCTTCAGATTTGGTTTTCCTTTCCAAGATTACTTTTCTAGTTTCATAATCCGGATGTTGTAAATCTGCAGTTAATCCCCATTTAAATCTACTCAATAAGCGATCCTCTAAGCCTACTAAATCTTTTGGTGGACGATCAGACGACAAAATGATTTGCTTACCAGTTTGGTGTAAATGATTGAAAATATTGAAGAATATTTCTTGAGTCTTCTCTTTTCCACTTAAAAATTGAACATCATCAATTATAAGAGTGTCTATATTTAAATAAAAGGATGTAAATGCTTCAATTGAATTATTTCTTATAGAATTCACAAATTGATTCGTAAAATTTTCAGTTGAAACATATAAAACCTTGAAGTTTTTATTCTTTTTCTTTACCTCATTTCCGATCGCTTGAATTAAATGAGTTTTACCTAATCCCACCCCTCCATAAATCATCAATGGATTAAAAGAGGTTTGTCCTGGTTTATTTGCTACGGCCAATCCAGCAGCTCTTCCTAATCTATTACAATCACCTTCTATAAAATTAGAGAATAAATACCGCGAATTTAAATTAGAATCTATTTCATGATTAATAACTGGTTTTACCCCAGGGTTGGCTATTGGAACTTGTGGTTTTTTTTCTTTCTCAAATTCAACCTCCTGAACAGGTAAAGAATATTCTAACATTCCTTGTCTTCCAATTGACTGATCAATTGCTCTCCTTAGAACATCTACATAATTTTCTTCTAACCATTCATAAAAAAATCTCGATGGAACCTGAATAGTTATTGTTTGATTTTCAAATTTTAATGGTTTTATTGGAACGAACCAAGTGGAATAAGTTTGTTCAGAAACCTCCTTTCTAATTACCTCTAAACATGTATTCCAAATAGAATTTTTAAGTTCGCTCATTTAATTTTTAAAGTTAATATTTCCTAACCCCAAAATTTTTAATTTTTTGAATTTTGGGATGATTTAATTTCTGTAATGCTTAGGGTACAAGAAAAATAATAGGGATATATTTTTTTCCTTGGTGGGATAGCAAAAATAGTAAAATTCATTGTTTGCACAAACTTGAAAATTGATTTTTTTTTCATTTTTTCACAAAAAAAAAACACTTAAAATTTGCACCTAAAAATTGTTATAAAATAGTTTAGTTTATTTCTTGTTTCTCTTGAAATAGTTCAAT
>JBJOIA010000265.1:0-6752 GCA_046047395.1 Bacteroidota bacterium
GGTGAAGTAGTAGATACCCTAAAAATTTCAGGTAGACACGTATCCATGGATGCTCCTTTTGTTCAAGGTGAGGAAAATTCCTTATTAGATGTATTAGAAAATGATACAGAAGATAAACCTGATTCAGGATTAATTAACGACTCCCTAAGAAGAGAAGTTCAACGTGCACTTTCAACGCTTACACAAAGAGAAGCGGATGTAGTAACACTTTATTTTGGATTGAATGGAGAACATGCAATGACCCTAGAGGAAATTGGAGAAAAATTCAATTTAACAAGAGAACGTGTTCGTCAAATTAAAGAAAAAGCAATTAGAAGATTAAGACATACTTCAAGAAGTAAGGCTTTAAAAACGTATTTAGGTTAAAAACCTTATATGGCATTTCCAAATGGCTTAATAGAATTAGCAGAGGGGCTTTTCCAGCTCGGTGTCAAAGATATTATTCTTTGTCCCGGATCGCGAAATGCCCCTCTAATTTTATCATTTAATCGAAATGGAAATTTTAGAACCTATTCAATTGTCGATGAACGTTCGGCTGCCTATTTTGGATTAGGTTTGGCAAGAAAATCTAATAATCCAGTGGCTATTTGCTGTACCTCTGGTACTGCAGCCCTAAATTTTGCTCCTGCCATCGCAGAAGCATATCATTCCAAGGTTCCTTTAATAGTCCTTACCGCAGATAGGCCAAAAGAATGGTTAGGTCAATGGGATAACCAAATGATTAATCAGACTAATTTATACCAAAATTATATTCATTATTTCGTTGAATATCCTACCCATGAGATAAAATCAAAATCAGAAGATTTAAATTGGTATAGAAATAGAATCATCAATGAGGCCTATGCCCATTCAATGATTTATCAAAAAGGGCCTGTACATCTTAATATTCCTATTTCAGAACCATTTTATCCTGAAACCAACGAACTCCTCACAGCATCTTTTGCCTTTAAGAAATTGAATTTCTCTTTAAATTCAAATTTATTGACCAATTCAAATAAGAATCGATTGGAAGAAATAATTTTTTCTAATAATAAAATTTTAATTTCTTTAGGACAATCTCCGAAAAAACCTGATTTGGATGCTATTATAGCAGAATATGATGCATTAGGTATTCCAATTTTGAGTGAACCAATTTCAAATATTGCCTTTGGAATATCTCCTGATTTAATCTTGGGAAAAAATGTAAAAAAGCTTCCAACAAAACCAAATTTAGTCATCCATATTGGAGGATCAGTAATTTCTAAAAATCATAAAAAATACCTGAGGGATTCTGCAATAAAAGAAATTTGGTTGGTAAATAATGAACATAATCAACAAATTCCAGATACTTATCAAGGAATAACTGAAATTATTGACCTTGAGCCAGAAACCTTTCTAAGTGACTTTTTAGATTCTGTAAAAAAATTAAATTTAGAAACGAGTTATTATAAGGAATGGAAAGAATTGGCTAATAATTCTTTAAAGGAATTAACCGAAAGACTTTCAAATAATCCATTGGAATTCAGTGAATTAAATATTTGGTATCATATCTTTGAAGCTGCAAAAAATCAGGAATTAGATCTGCATTTAGGGGCTTCTATGTCCGCTCGTTATCCGAATTTAGTCGGATGGCAATCTAAATTCCATCATTGCTTTGCCAATAGAGGTACAAGTGGTATTGATGGTGTATTAAGTTCTGCAATCGGATCCTCCCAGGTAAATTTGGAAAAAATCAATTTATGTATTTTGGGGGATTTAAGTTTCCAATATGATAAGAATGGAATTTGGAATAAATATGTCCACCCAAATAATCGAATCATCATTATTAATAATTCCGGAGGAGGTATATTTAGATTACTAGAAGGATCCTCTAGACAGCCTGAATTAGAAGAATTTATTGAAACCAAGCAAGAAACTAGTGCAAAATTAATTGCAGAATCTTATGCGATCAATTATCGTGCAATTCAGAATATTCCTAGCCTAAGAGCTGAATTACCGAGATTTTTAGATTTAAAAATACCTGGACCAAGAATATTGGAAATAGAAATTTGAACTACAAACTACGAACTACAAACTACGAACTACAAACTACGAACTACGAACTACGAACTACAAACTACGAACTAAGAACTACGAACTACGAACTACGAACTACAAACTATTCACTCTTCACTCAAAACACTATTCATTTAATTTCAAAAGGTTTTTTTGAATCAATTCATTATTAGGATCTAATTCTTTGGCCTCTAATAATAGTTTTTTAGCTCTTTCGAATTGTTGTTTTTCAATTTCAATATATCCTAAATTGTTTAAAATCAAGGATTTATATTTTCCATATTCAAGCGCTTTGGTAAAAATATCTTTGGATTCTTGCAATTTACCCATTTTTTGAAATACTATTCCATAATTTATCAGGGCCTCCACATTATTGGAATCCAAGCTTAGCGCTTTTTGAAATTGATCTTGTGCTTCAGTAAGATTATCTTTTTCAAGTAGAATATCTCCTTTTATTTTCCAATAATTAGAGGAATCTGGGAATTTATAAACTAAAAGGGCGGATAGGGGTAAGGCTTGATCCAAATTACCCATTAATTGCAGTAATTCAACCTTTTTAAACAAAGCCATGGAAAAGGTAGTATCAATCTCAAATGCCTTGGAAAAATCCATTAAAGCTTCCCGATTTTTACCTATTTCTTCTAAAGCTAAACCTCGATTATAAAAGGCATCTGAAAAATCATCTTTTTTTTCTATGGCTTCGGTATATAATCTAATCGCTTCTTGATATTCTTTATCAGCCCATTTTTCATTTCCTCGAAGGAAGAATTTCGTAGCTTCTTCCAATACCTTTTCTTCTGATGAAGAACAAGAAGTAAGTCCTATTAAAGCCAAAACAAAAAAATATGATAAGAACCTATTCATAAGCAATTTTTAATCCTTTTTCCATAGATTGAAAGCCCAATCGAAGAGTCTCAATAAATTCTTCCTTCAAAACGGCCTTCTCAAAATCTTCTTGTGAAATAAAATCTAATTGAGAAAATTTATATACTTGTTCAAAGGGCCCAAATTCACATTTAAGAATATATTTATTATTCCAATCGTATAATAAAAGTTTAAATTCTGGATGTTCTAGGCCCTTTACAAAATGCATATCTTAATCTTCAATAATTCTTACTGAAATAATTTTATCACCCTGACGAATATCATCAATGATATCTAAGCCTTCAACAACTTTTCCGAAACAAGTATGTCTGCGGTCAAGATGTTGGGTATTTGAACGATTATGACAGATAAAAAACTGTGATCCACCGGTATTAGGACCTCTATGAGCCATTGATAAAACACCACGGTCATGATATTGATTTTCTCCATCTAATTCACACGGAATGGTATAACCCGGTCCGCCAGCACCTGTTCCAGTTGGATCGCCCCCTTGAATAACAAAATCAGGAATTACACGATGAAAACTGATTCCATCATAAAATCCCTTATTTGATAAGTCGATAAAATTCTTTACGTGACCAGGAGCATCTTTTTCGAAAAATTCAATCTTCATTGTTCCCTTATCGGTCTCCATTATTGCATGTGCCATATTATAAATTTATTTAGTTAACCAAGCTTTTTTTAATACCTCTTGTTTGTTTTTTAAGGAAGGAATTGGCTCCAAAGCATAGCTGAAATTCGGATTTGAACCTATTTCCAAGTTAAAACTTCTTTCAATTCCATCTCTTGTAATATTAACTATAACCATATCAGAAGGTTTATAGTTCGAAAGTTCCTTATTAAAATCTGTCCATGATTTTCCATCAATATTTTTAATCAGATCATTTACACTCAATTTTGCGTTCTCAGCAGGACTATCTCTATTAATAGACAAAATTAAATCATTATTAATATAAGCTCCAATATATGGATTTTGGTTTCCTTCATTTTTATTGATAAAGTTAAAACCAAAATCTTCAAATAAAGTCTTAAAATCAGGCCATTCTAAACCATAAATAGATTTTTCAAAAAATTCATTTGCCGATTTACCCGCAATTGTGCTAAAGGCGTTAACCAATTCTTCATCTGTAAATCCCCTTCCTTTAGATAGATAAATATTCTTATATAAATATTGCATTAAATCATCCAAGTTCTTCTTTCCATTGGTATTTTTCATTATCCAAAGATTGAAATAAGTACCTAAGATTTCTCCTTTAGAATAATATGAAATGGTGGAATTTCTTGAATTTTCGTTGGGACGATAATATTTTATCCAGGCATCAAAACTCGCTTCTGCAACAGGCTGAACCATATTTCCAGGTAAAGATTGAACATAAGAAATATTGGACGCAGTTTCTTCCAAAAACTCAGCCTCTGTGATGAATCCTGCACGATAGGTAATTAAATTCGCATAGTAGGAAGTAAAACCTTCGTTTAACCATAAATTATGGGTATAATTCTCTACTTCATAATTAATAGGACCTAAGGCTTCTGGACGAATTCTTTTTACATTCCATAAATGGAAATATTCATGAGCCAATAAATTTAGAATTCCATTATATCCTTTTGGATTTTCATAATTTGCCCTGGATACTTCACAAGTAGTGGAATATAGATGCTCTAAACCTCCGCCTCCACGCTCATAATTATGTATAATGAATAGATAATGATCACAAGGATGCTCTCCAAATACCTCTAAAGCCGTTTCACAAACCTTTTGCATATCTTTGGATAATTGCGTTCTATCTACCTTAGCCGGACCATAAAATGCCACCTGATGCGGAACTCCCGCTACATCAAAACCAAAAATTTCATGATTTCCAATTTCTATTGGTGAGTCAATAAATTCATCTAAATTCTTGGCTTGAAAATGATGCACCGCAATTTCCTTCAATGCCGATGAAGATTTTGAAAATTCCTTAATGGGATGAATTATTAGGTCGATAGATTGATTCTTGTATTCCTCTACATAAAAGAAAACAGATGCAGGATTAATATAGCCATGAGTATCATCTAATACAGAGGTACGCACAGATTGTTCAAAGGCATATACATCATATTTTACGGAAATCTTATCACCAACCTTCATACCTTTTATCGGTACAGACCAAGTATTTTTAAGAATCTTGGAGATTGTCAATTCATTTTTTCCAGAAAATGCATGCACATTTTCTACATTCTTTGCATATTCTCGAATTAAATAGGAACCGGGAGTCCATACTGCCATTTTTACTTCAGCAAATCCTTCTTCTATCATGGCTTTGGATAACACCACTTGAGTTTCAATTTGGAAATAATGTTTATGTGGATTTTCCATCGAAACATGATGGGAAATAGGGGATGCAGCCAATACCATATTATTTAAAAATAGAATGATTGTTGTTAAACTTAAAAATCGAAAGAATAGTTTCTTCATATTTATAAAGGTTTGTTGTGAAAATTATAGAATTTCAAAATTAGAATTATATGATGGAAATACAAGTAAATTTTAACTAAAAAAATAGAATATTTAAAAGAATTCGATGCAATTTTTTGAAAGAAAAATCGTATTATTGTATAGGCTATACCTTAAATATATCTCCATGTTCCAAAGAGCTAAAAAATATTTCTTTATCCTATTTATTAACCTTTTATTATTACCCGCCGCTTTTAGTCAAGTTTCCATTCAGAATCAAGAGAATAGCAAATTCTTTAGTCAAGGAGAAAGTTATTTTAAAGACAAAAATTATATTGCGGCCAAAAATGAATTCAATCAATATTTAACCAAAAATTCAGAATTAGATTTAGGTTTTGAGGCGCAAGTAGTACGTTCGGAGTATTATATCAATTTAAGTAATCTATATTTAAATCAATCTGATGCTGAAATTTCTGCCCAAAGATTCATTAAAAAATATTCTTTCTTACCTGAATCAAGGGAATTAATGAGAAAAATAGGTTTATACTTTTATGATAAAGCAAATTTTGAAAAGGCCATTCAATATTTAGAGTTTTCTGCGGATAATCATACAGAGGCAACCTATAAATTAGCGATGTCTTATTATGAATTAAAGGATTTTGAAAAGGCATTGGTCTTTTTCGAATCCATCGTGGATGCAGAACAAGAAGAATATTCTTTTAATGCCGCTTATTATGCAGGGGTATTAAATTTTAAAGATGGAAATTTTGATTTAGCCATAAAAGATTTTAAAAAGGCTGAAGGAAATTCTAAATATCGGGAAGAAATACCAAATTGGATTGGTTTATCTTATTTCAATCAAAATAAATATCAGGAATTGATTAAATATGCTGAACCCATTGTTTCAAACCCTTCTTCAATATATAAAATTGATGAACTAGTTTTATTACTTGCCCAGGTTGAATATAAATTAAATCAGTTTGAAGCTGCTAGCAAAAACTTTGAAAAGGCCTTCAATTTAGTACCTAAATCAAAAACTCCTGAAACAAGCTTTCAATACGGGTATTCTTTATTTAAATTAAATCAATATTCTCGTTCAATTGAAGAATTGGAGGAATTGGCAATCCAAAAAGATTCTCTAGCCCAATTGGCTGCTTATACGATGGCCTTGGCAAATTTAGAGGCGAATAGAAAAAACGAGAGTTTAGAGGCTTTCGGAATATCTAAAGAGCTAAATTTCAATCCTTCGATTCAAGAAGAATCTAAATTCAATTATGCAAAATTATTATTTGATTTAAATAGAATTGAAGATTGTTTAATTAACCTAGGAAACTTTAATAAGGTATATTCCAATTCTGAATATCTTTTAGAATCCTATAATATCGCAAGAAATGCTATT
>JBJOIA010000266.1:0-3358 GCA_046047395.1 Bacteroidota bacterium
CAGAATATGGTAGGATTTCCTGAAATAAAAATAAAAAATGGGAAACCGGGTCAGAAAATTACTTTACGCTATGCGGAAGTTTTGTATCCGGATTTACCAGAGCATAAAGGAATGGCGGGGATGATCATGTTGGAGAATATTCGTGCGGCATTGGTACAAGATGAATATATATTGAAGGGTGGAGATGAAATTATTCAACCGAAATTTACCTTTCATGGATTCAGATATTTAGAAATCACAGGAATAGAGGAACCGATATCTCGGGAAGATATAACTGGAATGGTGATATCATCGGTACAGGGCATCAGTGCTGGATTTGAAAGTTCGAATGCTTTAGTGAATAAATTATGGTCTAACATTACCTGGTCTTTAAGGGGGAATTTCTTGTCTATACCAACGGACACTCCGGCCAGAAATGAGCGGATGGGTTGGAGTGGCGACATCAATGTATTTTCAAAATCAGCGAATATCTTAGCTAATGTAAATAATTTTATGCGAAAGCATATGATGGCAATGCGAGATTTACAGACAAAAGAAGGTCGATTTGGGGATGTAGCACCTGTGGGTGGGGGATTTGGAGGGACTTTATGGGGAAGTGCGGGAATTATTGTGGCTTGGGAAACCTATCTTCAAAATGGAGATATTGAATTATTAAGGGAGCATTATCCTGCGATGAAAAAATACACCGAATATTTAGAGACCAAGGAAAATGGGGAGGGAATATTGAATGAAGGGCCATTGGGTGATTGGTTAAGTCCGGAAGTAAATAGCAATGATAATACCTCATTTTGGATGACCTATCAGGCCTATAATTATTCTATACTGAAGAGGTCTGCAGAGAAATTAGGCTATTTAAAAGACGAGGAGGACTTTGGGAATAAATATGAACAAAAGGTGAAAGAGATTAATGAAATTTATTTTAATGAAGAGGGAAAATCAATCCATTCAGGGGTAAAAACAGCGAGATTAGGGCCGCCGTCATCCAAGGGAAATCCGGAGGATATGACGTCGAAGGGATATATTATAGACACTCAGGCATCTTATGCCATACCCTTAAATTTAGGGGTTGTAAAAGAGGATTTAAAGGAAAAGGTGGACGATAATTTAGTTGCGACGATTCAAAGAGAAAATACGGATGATTTAGGCAGGACGGTACCTTCTTATTCTTTAATGACCGGATTTATTGGAACAGCTTCCATTAATGAAGCTTTATCAAAGGCTGGGAAGGATGAAATAGCTTATCAATTATTGGTATCGAAAAATTATCCTTCGTGGTTATATCCGGTAATAAATGGGGCAACAACCATTTGGGAAAGATTGAATTCTTATACAATACAAGATGGATTTGGAGGAAATAATAGTATGAACTCTTTTAATCATTATTCTTTTGGGGCAGTGGCAGGATGGATGTATGAATATATGTTGGGAATAAGAAGGGATGAGGCTCAACCTGGCTATAAACATTTCATATTGAACCCAAGAATAGACGAAACGGGAAATATTGGCTATGTACAGGGGAATATTCAGACAATGTATGGAAAAATAGAGAGCAAATGGTATAATTCTGGTTCGAGTGTAAAGTATAATTTTGTAGTGCCTGCAAATACTACTGCCAGTCTAATTTTAGAGAAGAAAAAGGGAGAAAATATCACTAGGAGAGGAAAAAAGCTCGAAAATTCAAATGGGATTGAAAAAATTGTTGAGAGAGAAAATGAGGTAATAATTGAAATTAGCTCAGGTGAATATCAGTTTGAAAAAAAATAAATTTGAGAACAATTTTTGGAATTTCTAAAAATCGCCTTTAATTTTGAGTATCCGGAAAAGCAATGAATAAAATTCAGCAATATCTTAACAAGTCTAGCTTTTTAGCCATTATACTTATTATAAGTTTTACGGCAAAGAGCTTTAATGGTTTTGGATATACCTCTGAACTATTTTTTCAAAAGACTAATAACCATTCCCCCTATTTTTCTCAAGAAAAGGTCTCGAAATTACAATTTTCTAATTTCATTTTAGAGGAAAATGATAATGAGGAAGACGATGATAATCAGGAGGATGATACTATAACAAAGGATTTATTATTTGAAAAAACTAATTCAATCGAAATTTTAAATGCTTCTAAGAAGGCAAGTTTTCTTAATTACTATTTATCCTTAATTAAAATTAAGCGTTCAGATCTTTATTTGGTTTTCTGTTCGATAAAAATACCTACCCAAAATTCAAGGGTTTAATTCCCAAATTCAATTTTTCAATTTTATTTATTTAATCAATGGATTGAGAAGCCCATGTGCTTTATCAAATCTATACTAATCTAAAATTTTATCATTTTAAAAATGAAAAAGCTATTTGTATTCATTTACAGCTTTTCCCTTTTAGCACTTTTGGGAAGTTGTGGTTCTAAAAAAGAAGAACATTTTAAAGAAAATAATGAGTTCACTGTAACGAACCCTATTATTAAAGACACCTCGGTTATCAACCAATATGTATGTCAAATCCACTCAATTCAACATATTGAAGTAAGAGCCTTGGAATCAGGTTATATTCAAGAAATTTATGTAGACGAAGGTAAGGCTGTAAAGAAGGGACAATTAATGTTTTTAATAATGCCGATTATGTATCAGGCAGAATTTGAAAAAGCGAAGGCAGAGGCAGAATTTGTAAAAATAGAATACTTAAATACTAAGGCATTAGCAGATAGCAATATTGTATCAAAAAATGAATTAGCCTTAGCAAAGGCGAAATTAGACAAGGCTAATGCTGAGTTAAATTTAGCGAAAGCTCATTTAGGATTTACGGAGATCCGAGCACCCTTTGATGGTATCATGGACCGTTTAGAGGTAAGAAAGGGATCATTAGTGGAAGATGGGGAATTATTAACGCATTTATCTGACAATTCTCAAATGTGGGTTTACTTCAATGTTCCAGAAGCAGAATATTTAAATTATAAATATGGGCTAAATGATAATAATGATATGTCTAAAGTAGAATTATTATTAGCGAATAAGCAGGTATTTGAACATCCGGGAACTATTTCAACCATTGAGGCGGATTTTAATAATGAGACAGGAAATATTGCCTTTAGAGCAACTTTCCCTAATAAAGATGGAATTTTAAGACATGGTGAAACGGGAAGTATATTAATGGTTTCAAATTTGCCAAAAGCCCTAATTATTCCTCAAAAAGCTTCTTTCCAAAACTTAGACAAAAACTTTGTATTTGTAATTGACAAGGAGGGGGTAGTTCAACAGAGAGAAATAAAAATTCAAAAAATATTAGAAGATTTGTTTGTAATTGAGAAAGGTTTAAAAGTAGATGATGTGGTTTTGATTGAAGGAATTAGGAGGGTAGAGCAAGGGGA
>JBJOIA010000267.1:0-4492 GCA_046047395.1 Bacteroidota bacterium
AAGCAATTGCGCGTTTCATATGATAAGCTGAAGTAATTAAAATTACTTTATCCTTAATTTTATTTTTATTTAATATTTTTTTCGAATAAACAGCATTTTCATAGGTATTTCTTGCCTTTAAATCTAAAATGATATCCTTTTCCTTTACCCCGTTCTTTAATAAAAATTCTTTTGCAGTAATTGCTTCATTATAGGCAGCACCAATTATTCCGTTTACTTTAACATTTCCCCCACTGATTAAAATTTTCTCGATTTTATTTTCTTTGTATAAATCCATTGCTGCTAGAAGACGATCAATTTCGGCTTGTGCATTATTTTGTTTGAACAAGGGATTTGATTCAAAAATTCCTCCTCCTAATACAATACCCATTGGATATTTTTCTTGAATTTCTTGTTCTTGATATTCCAAATTTTTAAATAAAAAATTGACAAATAGAGAATTAGATAAAATAAGCAGTAAAAGAATGCTGAAAATTCGAAGACGAAATTTTAATACCTTGTTTTTAGAAAATAAAGCATAAATTTGTAAAATTAAAATCCAAACTAAAGGATAAAGAAATAAGCCTACAATTTTTGATAATATTAAAAACATATTTTATGAAATTTAACCATCTAATTCTCCTTGTAATTTCGCTCTTATTCAGTTATCAAACTAAGTCTCAATCCGAATTACCTAAATATACTGTCACAGGTAAAATTACGAATTTAAAAAATCAAAAACTTTATTTAGCCTATTATTTTGGTTCGAATCAACAAGTTATTACAGACTCTACAAATAGTAATGATAAGGGAGAATTTAAATTTTCTGGAAATTCTATATTACCAGAAGGTTTATATATGTTAAATTATGCACCTTCAAAATATATAGATTTATTAATGGTAGATCAAAACTTTGAAGTGAATTTTGACTCAAGTAGAATTTTAGAAACAATTGAGTTTAAAAATTCTAATTTAAATCAAGATTTTTATGATTATCAAAGAAAAATGAAGGATTTTTCAACTGAATTTAGAAACCTTCAAATAAAAAATGATAAGAATGAGATGATGATGGTCCGTTCTAAGGTTTTAGGTTTCCAGGAATCGTTTTTAGAACGTAATAAGAATAATTTTTTGGGTAAAATTATTTCTGCTTCTATAGACCCTATAATTCCAGAATATACCGGTAATTTAATTTCTTCAGCGGATAGTTTGGCTAAAAGAAATTTTGAATATCAATATTTTAAGTCGCACTTTTTTGATAAAATTGATTTAAATGATGCTAGATTGATGCGGACCCCAATCATAGAGCCAAAAATTGATTTTTACTTTAATCGTTTAGTTCCTCAGGTTCCTGATTCAATCATTACCCATGCTGATAGAATTCTAAAGGATTTAAAGAATACTGAGCTTAAAAGGTTTATTGTTTATAAAATAACGAATACTGCGGAAAATTCGAATATTCTTGGTATGGATAAGGTTTTTGTTCATATGGGTGAAGATTATTATTTGAAAAATCCTCAAGATTATGATTCAACCCTCATTGCTAATTTTAAGTCTAGAATTAAAACAATGAAACCCCTTTTAAATGGAAGTCCTATGCCTACCTTATATTTAACGGACACCCTTGGAAAGGAATTTATTCCAGAGACCATTAATTCAAAATATCTACTTGTTTTCTTTTACGATCCAGATTGTTCTCATTGTAAAAGTGCTGCCCCAGAATTAATTAAATTAATACCTTTTTTTAAGGAACATGATATTAAATTATTAGCTGTTTCCATTGAGAGAAATAAAACAAAATGGTTGAATTTTATCCATGAACAAAATTTCAATCAATTTTATAATGGAATAGATATTCATATAAATCCTCAAACCAAAAATGAAGAATATTTTGTGGATTTTTATTCTGTATTTGATGTAGTTTCAACACCTACCATTTATATTCTAGATGCTGAAAAGAAAATTTTAATTAAGAAGATGGGAGTGGAGGAAATCAAGACTTTTATTAATTATCATGAAAGGAATTAATTGAGTTTGAAATCACGGTATCTTCTTAATCGTAATTGCTTTTTAATTTCTTCCTTAAATTTTAGGTTTTTTTTATAGCCTTGAAAAGATTCAATTTTTGATTTTTGATAAAATTTCTTGCTCAATTTTAAATCCTTATTTATTTTGAATTCAGCCTGGGGGATGAGCATTTCCTTTTTATTTAATCCTAAAACGGTAAGCCTAACGGGTACAGTACCCCTTTTTATTACCCCAATTGCTTGAGCAGAGGCATGTGCAAGGTCAATTACCCTTCCAGGAATATAGGGGCCTCGATCATTTATACGAACAATGATGGATTTATTGTTTTTTAAATTTGTTACTTCTACTAAGGTATTAAAGGGTAGGGTTTTATGTGCAGCTGTAAAATTTATTTTATCCAAAATTTCTCCATTTGCAGTTATTTTCCCATAAAAATTATTTGCATAATGGGAGGCAATTCCATAAAAACGATCACCTAAATATTGAGAATTAGATACATGAGAATATACAAGTAAAAGGCTAAGGATAATTTTTTTCACCTAAAATTTTTAAAATTTTTCTAAAATTAGAAAATTAATTTATTTTTTTGATTTATTTTGGTAGATGAATTTAAACTATTAGATTTACATATAAAATTAAATATTACTAAAGTGGAAGAAAGAGAAAGAGAAGAATTGTTTTCCAAAAGAATCAGAGCCGGTAAAAGAACTTATTTTTTCGATGTAAAGTCGACCCGCTCACAAGATTATTACATCACAATTACTGAAAGTAGAAGACATCAAAAAGATGATGGTTTTGTTTACGAAAAACACAAGATGTTTTTGTACAAAGAAGATTTTGACAAATTCGTAGCTGGACTTCAAGAAGCAGTAAATCATGTAAAAACGGAATTATTACCAGATGTAGATTTTTCTCAGTTTGAGAGAGATGAAGATGAATTTGGAGGTTCTGATTTGAAATGGGAATAATCAAATTTGAAAACAATGTTAAAAAGACTCTTAATACTTAGGAGTCTTTTTTATTTTATTGTATTTTTGCGGTCTCAAAACTAATTTATTTTTAAATGGGATTAACTTGTGGAATTGTTGGTTTACCAAATGTAGGAAAATCAACTTTGTTTAGTGCAATTTCTTCAAACAAAGCAGAAGCTGCCAATTACCCTTTTTGTACAATTGAACCTAATGTAGGTGTAGTAACAGTTCCTGATGATAGATTAGATATTTTAGCAGGTCTAGTGAAACCTCAAAGAATTTTACCAACAGTCATTGAATTTACAGATATTGCTGGATTAGTAAAAGGTGCCTCACAAGGTGCTGGTCTAGGGAATAAATTTTTAGCGAATATTCGTGAAGTGGATGCTATCATTCATGTGATTAGATGCTTTTCTGATGATAATATCGTTCACGTAGAGGGTAGGGTTGATCCGGTTTCGGATAAAGAAATTATTGATTATGAATTAATCTTAAAAGATTTAGAATCAATAGATAAAAAGATTCAAAAAGTTGAAAGAACGGCTAAGTCCGGAGATTCAAAAGCAAAAGTTCAGTATAACAACTTAATGATTTATAAAGAAGTTCTTCAACAAGGAAAACCAGCTAGAACAATTGAGATGGATCCTGAACTAAAAAAAGATGCGATTGGAGATTTGTTTCTTTTAACTGATAAAAAGGTGATATATGTTGCCAATGTTGATGAAAATTCAATCATCTCTGGAGAGAATCCTTATGTGGATCAGCTAAGAGAGGCTGTTAAAGAAGAAAACGCAGAGGTTATTGTCATCTGTGCAGCTATTGAATCTCAAATTGCAGAAATAGAAGAAGAAGAGGAAAGAGAGATGTTTTTAAATGAATATGGATTAAAAGAATCCGGTTTAAATAAATTGATTCGATCTTCTTATTCTTTATTAAACTTGATTACGTATTTTACTGCTGGTGTTCAGGAGGTAAGAGCATGGACAATTGAAAAAGGATGGAAGGCTCCTCAAGCAGCTGGTGTTATTCATACAGATTTTGAAAAAGGATTTATCCGCGCTGAAGTAATTAAATTTGCTGATTATGAGAATTTTAAATCAGAAAATGCTTGCAAGGAAGCCGGAAAAATGAATCTTGAAGGAAAAGACTATATTGTAAAGGACGGCGATATTATGCATTTTAGATTCAATGTTTAATTTTTTGTCCTTAGTATAGTATAGCCTACTAAATTATCATAATTTGTGCCAGGTTCTTTGAGGTAAACTAAAATTTCATACTGATTTTCAGTTAAAGAATAGTTTCCTTCAATCAAACTGGCATTTATTTTGCCTTTAAATTGGTAATTATAAATACCTTGTTTTAAAAGTATATCTTTAAAATATAATTTTTTTGAAGCATCGAAATCCATTTTATTGGAATCTTCAAATTTAAAATCATTAAAAGCACCTACCACATAAATATCTTCATCTTGTTTATTGGTATTTAATAAAAACCTACAAATAACATAATCTATC
>JBJOIA010000268.1:0-6440 GCA_046047395.1 Bacteroidota bacterium
CCGTTTGCAATAGTAAATCCTCTAGAAATAAAACGATTACCCCATTTAGTCGTATAAGCATTCACATTTAAACGGAATAAAGGAGTAATATAACCATATCCTAATTCAAAAGATGAAATCTTTTCATTCTGTAAATCTGGATTTACAATATTTGCAAAATTCGGGAATACACCATCAAAATTTGGTTGACGAGAAATCAAACCAGCATTGAAGAAAATATTTGAATTTTCATTCATATTATAGTTAGCACCACCTTTTAAGTAACCACCACCTACATTTTTCTTTGCTGACTCAGGTAATTTTGGCTGATCAAAATAATCCACTCTCTTGAAAGATTGATTAGATAAACCAGCTTGAATAACTGCCGAGAAAGTATTATCTGATTTATATTCAATTAAAGAGTTAACACCTTGCCAACCTACAAGACCAACATTATAATAGTCTATTTTTGGTCCTCTAATTCCTGTATTTTGGAAAGGACTAGCAGATGTTAAAGTATTGATGATTTGTCCTGCTGAATTTTGGTTTCCAGTAGAATAATAACCATCCAATCCTAATAAATCATTTAATACTCTATAATGATATCCTTTATAATTTCTTAAATCGATACCAACAGAATATCTAAATTTATCTGTTTTGAAATCTAAAGTAGAAATAGCTCCTACCCAATCATGAGAGTTCATAGAAGATCTTCTAATCATAACTTCTCTTGAAACACCATCATTTCTAAATCCATTGGACCCAATGCTTTGTCCTGTGAAATTGGATAATGCTCCTGTATAAGCTCCAACAGCCTTATTATTTGCTACAACAGCATCAAAATTGATGGAACCATCTGCATTTCTAGAACCACGTCCATTCTCTAGGTAATGTTGTGTTAGGTCAATATTGAATGGATACATATCAATTGAACCAACACGATAATTTGCTCCACGAGGACCAGTTCCTCCACCTCTTCCGGCAGAAGCATATAAAGAAGTAGCTAATTTTACTTTCTTTGAAATCTCCCAATCCCAGTTAAATGTAGCTAATGGCTTATTATAGAAATTTCTTCTCATAGAATATTCCTTACCATTTAAAGTACCTCCATTGGTATTCCATCTTACATCAATACCAGATTTTCCAAAATTTTCGTAATCACGAATAGATACCCAAGCATCTCTTTGATTATGCCATTGAGAAGCTCCTAATACAGTTAAATTCATTTGATGCTTCGATCCAGTTGGAGCGTATCCTACAGCAGCAAAATAAGTGGTACCTGCTCCAGAAGTATTATAAACATATCCATTACCAGACCAACGAGAAACTAAGAAAGAAGTTGCCCATCCATTTGAATTCAAACCAGAATTATAGGATACAGTCGTCTTATTAAAACCATTATTTCCGATTACCTCAGATGCAGAACCTCCTTTAACTTTTTCCGCAGCTTTAGTGAAAATTGAAATAGTTCCACCAACTGAAGGAACAGCCAATCTGGATGCTCCTAAACCTCTTTGAATCTGAATACCAGATGCTACATCGGTTAATCCTTGCCAGTTAGACCAGTAAACCCATCCATTTTCCATATCATTCACAGGCTGACCATTAATTAAGAAAGAAGTATTTCTTTGATCAAATCCACGTAATGAAATACGAGAATCTCCATAACCACCACCTTGCTTGGTAGCATATACCCCTGGAGTTCTATTCATAATCTCTGGAAATTCCTGGTTTCCTACCTTCATTGAAATTTCAGCAGGAGAAATAGAAGATACTGCCACAGGAGTTTCTCTTGTTTTGGCAATATCAATCACACTCGATGTTACCACAATTTCATTTAATTCAGAACTCGCAATCTTTAATGAAATAGCATTCGTAGAAGAGGCTTTAATAATTGCAGATTCATAACCTACAAAAGATACAGCAATCTCTTCTCCTGCCTTTACATTTAAACTGAAAGATCCATCAATTCCAGCAGTTGTTCCATTAGATGGATTTGCAGTAGAAATAATTACAGCGCCAATTAATGGCTCCTTGGTAGCGTCGTCTACTACCGTTCCAGTTACTTGTCCAAAACTTGAAACTGAAACTAACAATGAAATAATAAAAGGTAAAATTCTTTTTTTCATTTGCGTTGAGTTTATTGATTGATAAAAAGGTAAAATATATAGAAGCTTAAAAGGATAATTCCTATTTAAACCAAAATATGCGTAAATTGGGGTTTGATTTTATTATAAAAGGTAAAAGTTTTAAATTCATTTTATAAATTTGCTAACAATAATTAATATAAAATTACTAATGCGTCACAAAGGTAAAAAAAACCTAATTTAAATAGTATTGAACTAATATTAAGGAAATATTAAATTTGATAATGTGCTTATTTTTAGTTATTTATATTGATGATTTGTTTTTATAAAATTATATAAATTACCTTGGATTAACAAAATAAAATTTTAGTATTTTTTTAAGAAAAAAAAATGATCAAATTAACTGCCTATTCCCATGGTGCTGGCTGTGGTTGCAAAATTTCCCCAGAAGTACTTGAAGAAATTGTAAAATTTAATTCCGATACCTTCTTCGATAAAAACCTCCTTGTCGGAAATAATACCAAAGATGATGCCGCAGTGTATGATTTAGGAAACGGAGAAGGAATTATTTCCACTACCGATTTTTTTATGCCAATTGTGGATGATCCATTTACTTTCGGACAAATCGCAGCAACAAATGCTATCTCAGATATTTATGCTATGGGTGGCACCCCTATTATGGCAATTGCAATTCTTGGATGGCCTATAGATAAAATCCCAGCTGATATTGCAAACCAAGTGCTTGAAGGTGGACGATATGCTTGTAAAATGGCTAATATTGCTTTGGCGGGTGGACATTCCATTGATGCACCCGAGCCAATTTTCGGATTGGCCGTAACCGGAAGAATTCCCACAGAAAAAGTAAAAACCAATGATGCTGCGAAATCCGGAGACCTACTCTATCTTTCTAAACCCCTTGGCGTAGGAATCATTACTACTGCTCAGAAAAAAGGGATTGTAGCAGAAGAAGATATCCAAAATGCAGTTAATAATATGACTAAACTGAATGTTCTGGGACAATACCTTGGCAATAAAGATTATGTGAATGCCATAACAGACGTAACCGGATTTGGTTTATTCGGTCACCTGATTGAATTATGTGAGGGAGCCGGACTTTCAGCTAAAATTAACTTTAATCAATTACCTCTATTACCCAATATTTTTAAATATTTAGACCAAAAGTCTTTCCCTGGTGGAACAACAAGAAATTTGAAGTCATACGGACATAAAATTCAAGAAAATTTGGACGAAACAACCCTTCGTATTGGAGCAGATCCACAAACTTCAGGCGGCTTATTAATTTCAGTCAATCCAGAATTCCAAAAAGATTTTGAAGAATATTGCTTCCAAATGAACCATCACCCTCAGTTAATTGGTTCTATTATTGATAAAAAAGAAAAATCTATCTATATAGAATGAAATTAAATTTTAGAAAAATTGGAGAAGGTCCACAGCCTATCATTATCCTCCATGGGATATTCGGAAGTTCAGACAATTGGATAACCTTCGCAAAATCATTGGATGAATCCCAATTTTCAATTTATCTCTTAGACCAAAGAAATCACGGACAAAGTCCCTGGTCAGAGGATTTTGATTATGATTATCTAGCAGATGATTTAAAAGAATTTATCGAAGATTTAACCCTCCCTCATCCCATCATAATGGGACATTCCATGGGTGGAAAAACAGTCATGCAATTCGATCTAAAATATCCTAATATTGCAAAAAAAATCATCATTGTCGATATCGCTCCAAAATTTTATCCCGTACATCACGATGCTATTTTAGCCGGCTTGAATAGCATGGCATTGGATAAAATCCAAAGCAGACAAGATGCAAACGACCATCTTAAAAGATTCATAGAATTAGAAGGGATCAGACAATTCATTCTAAAAAATCTCTATAGAGATGAAAATCAAAATTTTAAATTCAGAATAAACCTAAAAGTAATTACTCAAAAAATTGATGTAGTAGGTCATGAATTGATTTATAAAAAACATTCCGACACCCCAACATTTTTTATAAAAGGAGAAAATTCTCATTATATTCAAGTGGAAGACGAAAGATTGATTGCCGAAATTTTCCCTAATTTTAATATTTATTCGGTACCAAATGCTGGGCATTGGGTCCAAGCGGATAATCCAATCGACTTCAAAATAGTCTTTGAGCAAATAATGAATCAATAAAATGAAATTATTTCTAATACCTTGTCCGATTTCCGAAAATCAAGCCAATGAATCAATTCCTGATGAAGTCAAGATAATTTTACCTACCATTAAAAAATTCCTGGTTGAAAATATTCGTACTGCTAGAAGATATATTTCTTCTTTAAAATTGGGGATAATTATTGATGATTTAGAATTTGAAATTTTAGATAAAAAATCTACTTATCCTCAAATTTCCTCCATCTTAAAAAAATGGAATTCAGAAGGCATCCTACAAATCGGAATTATTTCAGAAGCAGGTTGTCCGGGTATAGCTGACCCTGGTGCATTAGCGGTAGAAATTGGCCATAAAGAAAATTTCGAAATCATCCCTTTGGTTGGCCCATCTTCTATCCTATTATCCTTGATGGCCTCTGGATTTAGCGGACAATCTTTTTCATTTCATGGTTATTTACCAATTGATAAAAAAGACCGAAAAAATAATTTGGAACAATTATTAAAAGAAATGAATCAATCCGGAAGAACTCAGATTTTCATGGAAACACCCTTTCGAAATAATGCCTTATTAGAAGATATTTTAAATACCCTACCCGAATTTATTCCTTTATGTATTGCATGCGACATAAAATCTGAAGAAGGATTCATTCAAACAAAAGATATTAAATCTTGGAAAAAAAATACCCCAGATTTACATAAAAGACCTTGCCTTTTTTTAATTGGGAAAATAGGCCAAAATGCATAATTTTAATAAATTTCACTATGAAAATAGAATCATTTAATTTCAACGATTTCAGAGAAAACACTTATGTTATTTCTAATAATGAAAAAAAATGTATTATAATTGACCCAGGTTGTTATTCCTATGAAGAACGACAATCCATATATTCCTATTTAGAAGATAATCAATTAGAACCCACAGCAATTGTTAATACCCATGCACATATAGATCATGTACTAGGAGTTGCTCCGATCATGCATAAATATAAAATCCCCTTTTACTTACATCCACTGGAAAAACCAGTTTTAGAAAATGTAGCACAAAGAGCAGAATTCTATGGGTTCCCCAATTATCAGGTACCAGAAAAAGTGGAATGGACAAACCAAGAGGGTCCTATTGAAATTGGTGGTTTTAATTTTGAAATATTTTTTGTACCTGGACATGCCCCGGGACATATATCACTTTATTTTAAGGAAGAAAAATGTTTATTTGCAGGAGATTTATTATTTAGAAGGTCGGTTGGACGAACGGATTTACCACTTTGTTCGACGGAGGATTTAATAAATAGTCTACAAAATAAAATATATTTACTACCAGAAGATACAATTGTTTATCCAGGCCATGGTGGAATCACCACTATTGGTGAAGAAAAACAAGAAAATCCTTATGTAAAAGCAAAATGATAGCAAAAAAAGAAATACCAAATCTAATTACCTTAGGAAACCTAATTGCAGGTTGTTTCGGGATAGTTTTCGTAAATGAACATAATTTAACGATGGCCGCTTATATGATTGGTCTAAGTTTAGTATTGGATTTTTTTGATGGATTTGTTGCAAGAGCTTTAAAGGTAGAATCTCCCTTGGGAGTTCAATTGGACTCATTGGCAGACTTAGTAAGTTTTGGAGTATTACCAAGTTTAATTTTATTGGAATTATTGGTCAATTCTTGTGATAATTCTTGTTATTATGGAATAGGTGGTTTTTATAAACCTTATATAGTTTTTGCCCTTGTAGCTGCCTCAGCCTATCGTTTGGCAAGATTCAATATTACGCCTTCCTCTCAAACTTTTCAGGGGGTTCCGACGCCAGCAAATGCCATGCTAATTGGCTCTCTGCCTTTAATAATCGCCTTTCAACCTGAATATAGCCAGTATGTCCTGCAATTCAATATTTTAATTATGTATGCAGTGATTATGTCATATCTTCTAATCGGTGAATTTGAAATAATGTCCTTTAAATTTAAAACCTGGAATTGGAAGGAAAATCAAAAAAGATATTTATTCCTTCTTTTCTCCATCATTCTTTTATCAATCTTACAATTCGCTGCCATACCCGTTATTATTTTATCTTTTATCGGAATATCTTTTATTAAAGAGAAGAGTGAAGAGTGAAGAGGGACAAGTGATGAACTAAGAGTTCATAATTCATGGCTCGTAGTTCGTAATTCAAAAAAAATATTTAATATTGTACTTATATCTAATCACCTAATAAA
>JBJOIA010000269.1:0-4383 GCA_046047395.1 Bacteroidota bacterium
ACCTGGAAGATTATTCATTCCCTGTTTTTTATAATGCACCAATGGGACATGTTCCGACCAATCTTCCAATCTATCTTAATAAAGAGGTAACAATCTCTTCCAAAGGAATTATAAGAATGCAATAATTACCAGTTTTTTGATTCATTTTCATTTCTAATCTCATTATCAATTTCTTGATAGGCTTTTAATTTCCAAATATATTCTTTTGGAAAAAAAATCATGTTTATAAAAACCTATGGTTGTGCAGTACTAGGTATAAGTGCAACAATAATTACTATAGAAACGAATGTTATTCAAGGTTTAAATTGCCATTTAGTTGGACTTCCTGATTCAACAATTAAAGAGGCAATCCATCGAGTGGAATCTTCTATTAAATTATTAGGCTATTTTTTCCCTAGACAAAAGCTCATCATTAATCTTGCCCCCGCAGATATTCGGAAGGAAGGTTCAGCTTATGACTTACCCATTGCCTTGTCGGTAATTTATGCCTCTGATCAAATAAAATTTCCAAATTTTGATGAATTTGTTATCATGGGAGAATTATCTCTCGACGGAATTCTTCGTCCCATAAAAGGAGCTCTTCCAATTGCCATAGAAGCTAAAAAACAAGGATTTAAATCCATTATTCTTCCCCTTGAAAATGCTCTTGAGGCCTCTGTGGTTAATGAAATTCAAGTTTATGGGGTAAAAAACCTAAACGAAGCCATTCAATTTTTAGCTAAAAGAAGGGAATTACAACCCATTAAAGCTGATTTACAGAAGTTTTTTAATGATAAAAATAATACTTTTGATGTGGATTTTTCATCCGTCCAAGGACAAGAAGGAGTGAAAAGGGCTTTGGAAGTTGCAGCTGCCGGCGGTCATAATGTAATTATGATTGGTCCGCCTGGTGCTGGAAAAACCATGATGGCGAAAAGGTTGCCGAGCATTCTCCCTCCGCTTACGCTAACGGAAGCCCTTGAAACTACCAAAATTCATTCAGTTGCAGGGAAACTTTCTCATAATAAAACCTTAATTGCCACAAGACCCTTTAGAAATCCACATCATACCATTTCTAATGCTGCATTAGTAGGAGGTGGTTCTAATCCTCAACCTGGAGAAATTTCATTGGCACATAATGGAATTTTATTTTTGGATGAATTACCAGAATTCAATAGAATGGCATTAGAAGTATTGAGACAGCCATTAGAAGACCGAAAAGTTTTGATTTCCCGAGCAAAATGGGCGGTTGAATTTCCAGCAAATTTTATGCTCATCGCCTCAATGAATCCTTGTCCCTGCGGTTATTTTAACCATCCAACCAAGGATTGTATTTGTAAACCCTCAACCGTCCAAAAATATTTAAATAAAATTTCTGGTCCACTATTAGACCGATTTGACATTCAAATTGAAATTCAACCTGTAAATTTTGAAGAAATGACTTCCCGAATTCACTATGAGGAAAGTTCAATAATCCGTGAAAGGGTGATTAATGCCCGGGAAATTCAAATTAATCGATTTAAAAATTATTCTCAAATCTTTCATAATTCCATGATGGGCTCTGAATTGGTAAAAGAATTTTGTGATTTAAATGAAAGTTGTCAGGCCCTTCTCAAAGTTGCCATGGAAAAATTAGAATTATCAGGTAGAGCCTATGATCGAATAATAAAGGTATCTCGCACGATTGCAGATTTGGATAATTCATTTGAAATCCAAGCCTTTCATGTAGCAGAAGCAATTAATTATCGAAATTTGGACCGTTCGGCTTGGGGAGTTTAATAATTTCCAATTTTTATTTATTTTTATCGAAATAAATAATAACCATGAAAAAATATTTCCTAATTTCCCTATGCCTAATCCTAAGTCGAATTGCAATAGCTCAAGAATTAGAAGGATTTAAAACCTTTTCTTCTTTAGCAGAACTTTTAGATTCAACTAATTTAAATGGTAAGCCAATATTTTTGGAAGCCTATTTGCCGGATTGTCCTCATTGCAAAGCTTTTATTCCGACTTTTAACGATCCTAAAGTAGTTGAATACTTAAAAACCATAAATGCCTATCAACTTAATATGGAAAATAGTGAGATTAGAAGTTATATTTTTTCTCTTAAATGGAATATTACCTCTACCCCAACATTTATATTTTTAGATAAAGATGGAAATTTAATAAAAATCCTAAAGGCCCATTCAGAAATTAATAATCCTGAGGAATTAATTAAAACCATAAAAGATGCTTTAGATCCAGAAAATAACCCAAAAGTTTTATTGGAAAAATTAAATAAGGGCAATTATAATGGAAATGATTTACTGAGGTTAGCACAATATTCTAAATCTATAGCAGACACCTCTATTAATAATCAGGTAGTAAATATTATTTCACAAAAAATACCAAAAGAAAATTGGAACAATGTTGGTATGATAAAATTTATGAATGAATCTATGATTGAAGAAAATAATCCAATCTTCTATTATATGATTCATCATTTAGACCAATATTATTTAAAAGCAGATACCAATTCAATTCGTTATATTGTTGAAAACACCATAAATTCGAATTTATTCAGACCAAATAACCATTTATTATCTGAGGAAAGAATCCAGGAAATGCGCTTTGGCTTATCGGCAATAGGAATAAGTGATGAAGAAATAAAAGCAAGATTTATCTTGGTAGAGGTTGATAAATTATTTTATCAAGGGGAGGTGGATAAAGGTATAATGAAAATTAAGGAATTTTATAAAGGAGAGAGTATTCCAGAAAAGGAATTGGAGTTTTGGTGTAACAAAATAAAATTTTTTAATAAAGATATTGATTGTCCCTTATAATTTTAATTCTTTTACCTCATAAATGGTTTAATTATGAAAATAAATTTCTTGACTAGGAGTTCAGTTCTTTTATTTAGCTTTATTTTCCTCTCCAATTTTGTTTTTTACAAGGATGCAAATTGGACTTCGGTATTTATAAAAATATTAAACGAAGTAGATAATAATGCACAGGTTTATCAAACCTTAAAAAATTCAACCTCGCGAATTGGGCATCGACTAACGGGAAGTGTAAATGGAGAAAAAGCGGAGGAGGATGCCTACCAATTATTGAAATCATATGGGTTTTCAAATGTAAAATTTCAGAATTTTGAAGTGGAAGCCTGGTCTAGGGATGAGGTAAGCTTAGCAATTGCACCTTTAAAATCTGATAATTATAAAGATCTTGAGGTTGTTTCTTTAGCAATGACCCCTGTAAAATCAGATATTGAAGGCGAAATCATTGATTTAGGGAATGGCCTGGAGGAAGATTTTGAAAGCTTAAAAACGAAAGTTCCAGGGAAAATTGTCTTAATGAATATTGGATTATTAAATTCTAAAAAAGGAACTAGAAATTTACACCGTTCTGAAAAAACAGCTATTGCAATAAAACATGGCGCCCTTGGAGTAATATTTGTCAATACCGTAAAGGGAAATGTATTATTAACTGGTACGGCTTCAGTAACATCCAATTTAATTGAAATTCCTGCAGTATGTATTTCTTATGAAAATGGGGAAGAATTAAGAGATTGGATGAAAGCACAAGCAAATTTACAGGCTGAGATTCATATGCGAAATACGAGTGGCCTTATCAAGGCCAGGAATGTGATTGCAACATTGGAGGGAAAAGATTCAAAATTAAAAAATGAGAAAATTATAATAGGAGGACATTTAGATTCTTGGGATTTGGCCCAGGGGGCAATTGACAATGGGATAGGTTCCTATTCCATAATAGACATTGCAAGAACCTTCAAGGCTTTAAATTTAGAGACAAAAAGAAGTATTGAATTTGTCTTATTCATGGGAGAGGAAGAAGGATTATTAGGGTCAAAGGCTTATGCGAAGGAAATGATTGAAAAGGGAGAGGAAAATCAAGTAGTTTACATGATTAATCTAGATATGACCAATAATGTGAATGGATTTAATGCGGGAGGTAGACCTGAAATGGAAAAAATAATTAGAGAAATTGGAAATACAATACAATCGATAGACAAAAATTATGAAAATAATTTTGCCAATGCTGCCGGATTGCATTCGGATCATCAAACCTTTTTAATGGAAGGAATTCCAGCTGGTTGGCCAATGGGAAAATTAGAACCGAATGTAGGAAATTGCTATCATGCAAATTGTGATTCCTTTGATTTAGTAGATAAAAAAGAATTAGAGAAAAATGTAAAATATACGGCAATGTATCTGTTTGCTTTATCCAATTTGGATAATTTTCCTGCCAAAAAATTAAATTTTTCAGAAACTCGAGAATTCTTTATCAAACAGAACCTAAAACGAGAATTAGAATTAGGAAATGAATGGAAATGGGAATAAATTTGAATAATAATTTTACAATATGTAATTTTATGTAAACTATGATTGAATCAAATCCTTTTTT
>JBJOIA010000270.1:0-7760 GCA_046047395.1 Bacteroidota bacterium
AACTTTATTACGAACAAATAATTCATTTTTTTGTCCAAGATTTTGAATAATAGAATAGTTAAAATTGATAAATTCTTGATTTAAAATTTCATTAAAATTTAAGCAAAACTCTTCATTTTCATGTCTAACTTGAATGGTAATAATTCCAGATTTTGGATCAAGAGATACTCCATAAAACAATTTTTTGGGATTAAGTATTTCATTTAAAACTAATCTAATTTGTAGTGAAGCATCCCTGTTTTGATAATTTTTATTTTCAGGTTTTATTTTAAAATCTGAAACCCTAGAAATCATTTCTATTGAAGAACTTTCCCACTCTTCTCTAAGATTTTCTAACTCAATAAAATGATTAATGATTAAATCCTTTTTACCCCCTATTACTACTTCATTAAATAGAACATTTTTAATTAATGATTCACTAAAAAAAGTTTGTCTGGACCGTTCAGAAACTGTGTTCAGAGCATCTCCAATCCCTAATAAATTAGTTACTGCAGAGATACTATTAAAATTATTTCCTGTACTAAGAGGATCGGAGTTCAAGAAAAATCGGGTATTGGAAATAAATTTCCCGGGTGTAAAATAGATATAACTACCAATTCCCCCTGAAAAAATTAAAGATCCAACAAAAAATAATAAATATTTTTTCTTAAATATTTTTAAAAATATCATCCATTCTTTCAGGACAAATTTTAATAAAATTTGAAAATCAGATTCTATTTTAATTGAATTATTATCCATAATTATATTTTACGGGTAAAGAAAAAGTAGGCAGTGGCAAAGGTGGAGGTTAAGGTTAAAAATTTCGAAAAGGTCTTATCCCAATCAAAATTACTATTGTTTACCTTAATCTTTTTATATTGCCCAATTCTTATCTCGTCTCCACTATTTACTTTTGGATAAACCCTAAAAAACAAAATATTTTTAGTGGAAACACTTTTACCATTCCCTTTAACCACATAAAGGGAGTTTTTATCGGCATCACGATGAAATCCCCCGGCATAATTTTGAACATAATATTTTGCATTAAAATTTCCTGCGTAGTTAATAAAATAAAAATTTGTATCCACGCTTGCATTATTAACACCCTTATTAAAAATTTTCACTAGATTGGTGATTTTATTTACGATAATAATATCACCATTTAATAATTGAGGATCGTATTCATACTTATGAATATTATCTAATAATTGATCATAAGAAAATTGAACATTCACACTATCTAAGGAGGATTTGATAATTCGAATTGAATTGACGTCTGCTGTTTCTTTTAAACCTTCACATTCTTTTAATAAATCTGAAAAATAATAAGGTTTATCTCCAAAATAATAAGGTCCCGGTTTAATTACTTCTCCCATAATTTTTACAGAATTGGATTCAAAAGGACGCAATATGGGTCTTATTACAAATCGATCATAAGGTAGAATTTTAAATTCTGAATATCCTTGAAAACTTAAAAAATCATCGTTTAGGAATAATTCTTCCTTTTCAAAAACTCCATTACCGAATTGATTAATTTTATAACGATAAAGATCCACCCTTTTACTTGCATTGAAGGTATTTCCGCCGGCAAGTCGAATTAAATCTTCAAATTTTAAATCTTTTGAATATTTAAATGAATTTGGTTTTTTTACTTCTCCTGAAAGAATTACCTCAAAATCAAAAGAGAAGTCATGCTTATTTAAAACGATTAATGAATCCCCAGGACTTAAATAAAAATCTTTGTCCAAATCTAAAAATTGGTATTGAACATCGAATTTATCAAAGGGATTTATTCGAATTAAATAGCCTTTGTGAGAAGCTTCTTCCGAATAACCATTTGCTAAAGCCAATAACGCATCAAAGGGGATTTTATCATTATAAAACAAAGCGAAACTCGTATCCTTTTTTACCTGTCCACCAATACTGACTTGAAACAAATTATTGAATTCTTTTTGGGAAAAAATAGAAATTTCATCCTCCTTATTTAGTATAATTTTTTCTGCCTTTTTTAGATCAAAATAGGTAGAATCTAAATGAATAAATTCAAAATGCTTGCTTTCTGTTTTTCTTTTTATGACGATATCTCCTTTATATATATCTGATTTAATTATTCCCTTTTCAAAGGCCATTTTCAAATTAGAAGTGGAGCCCAAATCATATTTTCCTGGATATTCAAAAGAACCAATTAATTCCACAAATCTTTCAAATTTTTGAGAATAAGTTGGAAAATCAACAATATCCTGATCATTTAAAACAATATCATATTTTTTATTAATGAAATCATCATAGGCAATATCTTCTAGAACAATTTCCCCATTTTGGATATGCTGAATATGAATAAAATTTTTGGAAAATTGACCTGAGACTCCACCTGAATATTCCAATAATTCTTTCAAACCTTCATTTTCTTTTAATTCATAAAAACCGGGACGCTTAACTGCATTTTTAGCTTCTACAATTTTTTGCAAAACAGGAATGAAAATCAAATCATTTTCTTGAACATAAGGATCAAAACTACCAAATGGATTTTCAATAGCTTTATAAAAATCCACATAAATTCGTTTTCCATTTCTAATTACTTGAATATTTCTCAAACTACCATTTGGGGTAAAACCTCCTGCTTTAGCTAAAACATTCAAAACTGAATTGACAGAGGACACGGAAAAACTTCCAGGGTTCATCACCTCTCCCATCACTCTTACATTGACGGTTTTACTAGCTTTTAAATTCATTAAAAATTCCCCTGAATTGAACACGAAAAAATTTGAAAAGATTTTCCGAATTTCTTTTTTTGCCTCTGACCAAGTCTTTCCTGAAATAAAAATTCTTGGCAAACCTTCTGGGTAAATAAACCCAGATGAGTTAACTTCAAAAATCCCATAATATTGTGATTTACCCACTAAAGTAATTTCTATCAAATCATTAGGAGAAATAATAAAATTATCTCGAGGGGAAAAATCCTTGATATTGTTGGATAAATAATTTTTAAACAAATCATGTCCATATATTTTTCGACTAATTTCAGTCGAATCTTTTTCCAAAGAATCCATTTCTAAATTTGGTTGGATCTCTAAACCTACTACTCTATTTTGAAAGGAAAAAGGAGAAATACCTCTGTCATTAAATTCGAGGGTTCCAGAAGTATTATTTAAGTTTAGGCCCGTTAAACCTCTATTCTGATAAGGCAATAGGCTAGAACCTCCCCCATTCTTTTTCGAATTTTCTATATAATTTTGGAGAATAGTTTGAATTTCTTTTCTTTGATCAATTAGATCATTTAAATTCTCTCGATCAATATCAATTCCATTTTCCAATAATACCCTTTTCAATTCCTCAAGGGATAAAGTATAATCAGGATATAAAGATTGAATTTCCTTTACTGTTTGCTGAATAATAAATTCTTTTTGCAAGGATTGATCTTGAGAAAAGATGGAGAAATTGAAAAATAATAAGAGAAAAACGATTGATAACTTTAATAATAATTTCATTTATTCGTGGTTAGATTTTCAAAAAGACAAAGGTCTTGAAAATAAAATAAAAAATATGTGTAATTATATGGATATATGCTAACATTTCTCTGAAATGTTAGCAATATTTAATGTGGCCCCAGCGGGAATCGAACCCACATCTAACGTTTAGGAAACGTCTATTCTATCCGTTGAACTATGGCGCCATTTTAAAGATTCACAAAAATTCAATTTTTTTTCAAAACATGCAAAAAAGAATTTTGTTATCTTTATAAATAAAATTAAAATCAAATTATGAAAATTACTGCATTTGGGGCAATTAACCCAGAATCAAAAATTCAAGAAATCCCAAACCTTGAGAGAAGAGAAGTAGGAGAAAAAGACATCCTAGTGGATATTTTATTTTGTGGTGTTTGCCATTCTGATATCCATATGGCTCGATCTGAATGGGGACCAGCACTTTATCCAATCGTTCCAGGACATGAAATAGTTGGAAAGGTAGTAGAAGTAGGTTCTCAAGTAACAAAATTCAAAGTAGGCGATACTGCTGGAATTGGAGTATTTGTAGATTCCTGCAGGGAATGTAACCCTTGTAAAGATGGATGGGAAAATTATTGTGAAGAAGGTATGACGGGAACATATAATGGATATTATAGAGATGGGAAAACCCCAACATACGGTGGATATTCAGATAAATTTGTAATTGATGAACATTATGCCTTGCATATTCCTTTTTCAGATGAACAATTACCTGGAGTAGCACCTCTATTATGTGCTGGAATTACAACCTATTCTCCTTTAATGTATGCAAATATAAAAAAAGGAGATAAAGTTGCCGTTTTAGGATTGGGTGGTCTTGGACATATGGGAGTAAAATTTGCAGTAGCAATGGGGGCAGAAGTAACGATGCTTTCTACATCTCCATCTAAAAAAGCTGATGCTCAGAAACTAGGGGCACATCATTTTGTTTTAAGTACAAATCAAGAAGAATTAGATGCTTTAAAATCAAGTTTTGACGTTATTTTAAATACTGTAGCGGCAAAACATGATTTGAACAAATTTTTAAATCTTCTTAAATTAGAAGGGAAGATGCTTGTGGTAGGTATTCCGCCAGAAGATAATGAATTTGCAGCCGCAAAATTGATCTCCAATAGAAGATCCATTATTGGTTCCATGATTGGAGGTATAAAAGAAACGCAAGAAATGTTGGATTTTTGTGCCCAAAATAATATTACATCAGACGTTGAAATAATTAGCCCAAACCAAATAAACGAAGCTTATGAGCGGGTAATTAAATCAGATGTAAAATATCGATTTGTAATTGATATGAAATCATAATTAAATATATAATGGTTAGAATTATTAAAAAAATCACCCTTCTTTTATTGATTTTAAATTTAGTTTCCTGTAAAGAAGAGGTTGTTACTTTTAAGCCAGAAAGAAAAAAAATTATAGAATCAATCTTTGCTTCTGGTTATGTAAAAAGTAAAAATCAATACGATTCATACGCTTTAGTCAGCGGAGAAATTGATGAAATTTTAGTAAAAGAAGGTGACTTAGTTAAAGCAGGACAAGCTTTAATTAGGTTAAAAAATTCTATCCAAGATATTTCAGAAAAAAATGCTGCCCTATTAGCTGAATACAATGATGCTAAAAATAACCAGGGTAAAATTGAGGAAATGAATAAAATGGTGGAATTAGCAAAAGAAAAACTTTCACTGGATTCCTCCATTTATTTCCGCCAGAAAAATTTATGGCAAAAAAATATAGGAACGAAAATTGATTTAGAGGCTAAATTATTGGCCTATAAAAATGCAAAATCAGCCTATTCTTCGGCCCTTCAAAATTTGCTTGATTTCAAAAAATTAGTGAACCTTAATTCACTTCAAGCAAAAAATAACCTCAAAATTTCATCCGAAATGGAGGATAATTATATAATACGGGCCAAGGTAGACGGACAAATCCTTGCTATAAATCGAGAAGTAGGAGAATTAGTTTCTCCTCAATTACCTCTAATTACCATTGGAAATACTTCTAGCTATAAATTAGAAATGCAAATTGATGAAAATGATATTTTTGATTTGAAATTGGGACAAAAGACTTATGTTAAAATTTCTTCCCTTCCAGACACTATTCTTATTGCAAATATCACAAAAATCAATCCAATTATGAATGAGCGTACGAAAACATTTGATGTTGAGGCGGAATTTGAAAAAAATCCCTCAAAAATGTTTTCGAACCTAAGCTTCGAAGCAAATATCGAAATAAAATCAAAGGAAAATGCCTTAATAATTCCTAGAAATTTATTACTTGAGGATAGTATTTTACTAGATAAAAATGAGAATAGAATCCCTGTTAAAATTGGATTAAAGAATTTTGAATTTGCGGAAGTCCTTTCAGGTATTGATGAAAGCATTGAATTAATCCTTCCTGAGAAATGAAAATAGGACTGCTTATAAAAATTGCTATTTCACTTCTATTGGCCCGATGGAAACAAACCCTCGTAGCAGCCGTGGGGGTAATGTTCAGTATCACCATGTTTATTGCTTTATTGGGTTTCATGAATGGTTTAAACCAATTATTAGATGGGCTAATTACCAATCGTACACCGCATGTCCGCTTATACAAAGAAATTCTTCCAACAAAAATTCAACCCATTCAAGAAGCTTTAAATAATGATTCAACAGAGGCCTTTGTAAGATCCATTAAACCAAAAAATGAACGTTTAGATATACATAATGGCCAAAACATCATTCAAACCCTTTTAAAAGATTCTAGGGTAAAAGGAGTTACGCCCAAAGCGGTGACCCAAGTATTTTATAACTCCGGAACAATTCAACTTAACGGAACTATAAATGGAGTAGATGTAGAAAATGAAAATCGCTTATTTTTCTTCAATGATTATGTAGTTAAAGGGAATTATTTAGACCTAAAAAATATTCCCAATAGTATAATTCTAGGAATAGGCGTTGCAGACATTTTATTAATTGAAGTAGGAGATGTCATTAATGTAACAACCATATTCGGGGATATTCAACCCCTAAAAGTAGTGGGTTTTTTCCAGTCGGGAATTGCAGATTGGGATAAAATTCAATCTTATTGCTCTATTGCAACTACCCAAAAATTACTGGGCAAAGGAAATGAATTCATGACAGATATCAATGTAAAATTATATGATATGTCGATTGCAAAACCCATGGCAAAGGAATATGCTGAAATTTTTGGAATTGAGGCTATTGATATCAAATCTGCAAATGCCCAATATGATACGGGTTCTGATATTCGAAACATGATTTCTTATGCCGTAGGTATTACCTTATTGATTGTAGCAGGCTTTGGAATATATAATATCTTAAATATGATGATTTATGAAAAAATGGATTCAATTGCCATCTTAAAAGCCACAGGCTTTTCGGGAAGAGATGTTCAAACCATCTTTATTTTCATAGCATTATTAATTGGAGTTTTTGGTGGTGGTTTTGGATTAATATTTGGATTCGGCCTTTCAAACATCATTGATAATACCCCTTTCGTTACGGAAGCTTTACCAACTATTAATACCTTCCCAGTGGACTATAATATCAAATATTATATCATTGGAGGAAGCTTTTCTTTGATTACTACCTATTTTGCCGGTTACTTTCCTGCAAAAAAAGCAAGTAAAATAGATCCTGTTTCAATAATTAGAGGAAAATAATATGAGAGAAATCGTTTTAGAATCAAAAAAAATCTCGAAATCCTTTCATGACCCCATGACGGTACAGGTTCTTAAGGAAATTTCTTTTAAACTTGAAAAAGGCGATTTTACCTCTATTGTAGGAAAATCTGGTTGTGGAAAATCAACCTTATTATATATCCTCTCCACCATGGATACAGATTTCTCTGGAGAATTATTTATAAATGGAAAATCTACCAAAGGAGAAAAAGAAAAGAATTTGGCAAAAATTAGAAACGAATTAATCGGATTTGTTTTTCAATTTCATTATTTATTAAATGAGTTTACTACCCTAGAGAACGTTATGCTCCCAGGATTGAAACTAGGAAAATATTCCAAAGAGGAAATCGAACATCGGGCTTATGAGAAACTTAAAATCCTTGGGATAGAAAGTGAAGCCCTAAAATTACCAAATCAGTTATCGGGTGGGCAAAAACAGCGAGCGGCAATTGCACGTTCATTAATCAACGATCCAATCATCATCATGGGAGATGAACCCACAGGAAATTTGGATAAAAAAAATTCAAGAATTGTATTTGATATTTTCAAAGAATTGTCTGCAGACTATTCCCAAACATTATTAATTGTAACCCATGATG
>JBJOIA010000271.1:0-5060 GCA_046047395.1 Bacteroidota bacterium
TCTGAATTAGAAATTGGAATAGCCACAGGAAATGTTGAGTTTTATTCAAAGAAAGAGGATGTATACCTTTACGGAGATATAGGAAATTATGATGGCAAAACAGGCCTGACAACCGTTACCAAAAACTCTTGGATGAAGTCTATGATGGATTCAGACTCTCTTTTGCTTAAAGCTGATACCTTGATTTCCATTGAGAATAAGGTGGATTCTTCCAGGACACTCTATGCCTATCATAATGTTTTGATGTTGAAATCTGATTTTTCAGGGAAATGTGATTCTTTAACCTATGAGGATTCTTTAATTCATTTTTTTACCAAGCCAATTTTATGGACTGAAAACTCCCAAATTATTGCGGATACAATTCATTTATTTATGAAGGATAAACAATTAAATATGATGGATTTGAGGGGACATGCATTTGTGATTTCTAAGGATTCGCTTCTACAGGCAAATCAAGTGAAGGGAAGAAAAATGTGGGTTTACTTTGGTGAGGAGAATAAATTAAGAAGGGTTGATGTAGATGGAAATGGGGAATCTGTTTATTATGTGGTGGATGAAGAGGATAAGACAACCGGCCTCAATAGGGTAGAGGCAGGAAAAATGAATATATTTTTTAAGGATAATTCAGTAAATAGAATTACTTTTATTACTCGTCCTGAAGGAAAATTCATTCCCCCTAATGAATGGACTGATGAAACCAAAGAATTGGATGGGTTTATCTGGCGAGATAGGGAACGTCCTACAAAAGATATGATTGAAAAAACCGAAAATATACCGTTGGTCGATTGATTTATTGCTTTAACCTAATTTAACTAATAACTAACAATAAAATTATTTAATTTTGTTGTGTAAATTTTAACCACGATGAGAATATTATTTAGCCTTCTTATAGTTTTCTTTAGTTTTGGATTTTCTCCATCTTCATCCAAAATGAATGATGATAATTCTTCAGAACCAGGATCCCTCTATATGGATACAAATCTTGAGGTTTCAAATTTTTTTCCCAATCCTGCAATTGATTATGTTAAATTAGACTTTAAAATTAAAACCACGAAAGAAGTAAATGTTGTTCTATTCAACGTTTTGGGGAATCCTGTAAAAAAATATACTTTAGACCGATTTAGTCAATCCGCCACATATTTTATCGGAGATATAAATTCCGGAACCTACTTTTATCAACTTTCAGTAGAGGGGAGTCCCCTTGCTACTAAAAAATTAGTAATTAGGAATTAAGAACTAAGAATTACGAACTACGAACTACGAGTGACGAACTACGAGTTACGAACCGGCAGCCGCGCTGTACGAACAACAAGTGACGAACTACAAACGGTCAACCTTATTCAGGCTTGGACATTAATTCAATCTTCCCTTTTCACTATTCACTCTTCCCTCAAAACTCATAGTTCATTCTGTCACAGCCGAGGACGGCTGCGCCAGAAGTAGTTCGTCACTCGTAGTTCGTAACTCAAAACTCATAGCTTATAATTCTTTATAAGTTCTTTTGATAAAGGAAGTTAAATCTTTTCCTTTCAGTAAATTTTGGGATAATAAGGCAAGATCTACGATTTGCTTGGAAAGAGCCTTTTTATCTTCCTCTTTTTCCATTTTAGCTAATTTTTGGATTAAAGAGTGGTTTCCATTCACGGTTACCTGGTAAGATTCTGGCATATTTCCAAACATTCCTCCGCCACCATTTTTCTGCATATCCGCCATTCTTCTCATGAATTCATTTTGAGTGATGATGACAGGAAAATCTTCATTATTCATCGCTTCAATACTAACAGTTTTTTGAACTGAAGCTTCTGTTTCTTCAAATAATTTTTTCAAAGAATCTTGTTCTTCCTGACTTAATAATACCTCAAGGCTTACTCCGGAGTCAATTAATTTTTCTAATGAATCTGAATCCACTCTTTTCCATTGAACCTTTTCTAATTTGGTTTCCATATGGTTTACAAAGTGGTTGTCGATTAAATTATCTAATAATAAAACAGAATAACCTTTGTCTTTTGCGGATTGAATATAGGCGTCTTGTTGTTTTTCATCAGTTGTATAAAGGATGATTTTATTACCATCTTTATCCGTTTGTGCAGCTTGAATATTCTCTTCATATTCATTAATAGTAAAGTATTTTCCGTCAATGTCTTTCAATAGACAGAAATCTTTGGCTTTTTCATAGAATTTCTCATCTGAGATCATTCCATATTTAATGAAAAGTCCAATGTCAGAGAATTTTTCTTCAAAGGATGGACGATCATTCTTAAATAATTCTTGAAGTTTGTCTGCTACTTTTCGGGTTATATAAGAATTAATTTTCTTAACATTTGAATCTGCTTGCAAGAAAGATCTAGAAACATTCAATGGAATATCCGGACTATCAATAACACCATGTAACAACATTAAAAATTCTGGAACGATATCCTTAACTTCATCAGTAATGAAAACTTGTCGAGAATATAATTGAATTTTTTCTCTTTGTAGTTGAAGTTCATTTTTTACCTTAGGGAAATAAAGAATACCTGTTAAATTAAATGGATAATCTACATTTAGATGAATCCAGAATAGGGGCTTCTCTGAATAAGGATATAATTCTTGATAAAATTTCTCATAATCTTCATCCTTCAAATCCGCAGGATTTTTTGTCCATATTGGTGCAGGGTTATTAATGATTTGATCCTTGAATTCAATTTCTACAGGAAGGAATTTGCCATATTTTTCAAGGATTGATTTTAATCTATATTCATCCAAGAATTCCTCTGAATCTTCTGCAATGTGCAGGATTATGTCTGTTCCTCTTTCTTTTTTCTTGATACTTGAAATTTCAAATTCTGTAGATCCATCACAAATCCATTTAGCTGCTTCTGCACCTTCTTGGTGAGAAAGGGATTGGATTTCTACTTTTTTGGCCACCATAAAGGCAGAATAAAAACCTAATCCGAAATGACCAATTATAGATTGCTCATCTCCTTTATCCTTATATTTTTCAACAAATTCGGTTGCACCTGAAAATGCGATTTGGTTGATATATTTTTTGATTTCCTCCGCTGTCATACCAATCCCTCTATCGGAAATAGTTATGGTTTTCTTTTTTGGATCGAAATTTACCTTGACTTTTAATTCACCCAATTCTCCATTATATTCTCCGATTGAGCTGAGTCTTTTAATTTTTTGAGTGGCGTCTACTGCGTTAGATACGAGTTCTCTCAAGAATATTTCATGGTCCGAATAAAGAAATTTCTTTATAATTGGAAAAATATTCTCGGTGTGAATTGAAATATTACCTGTTTCTTTCATAATTTTTATATTTATATTTACCATTTTAAAAGCAAAACTAATACCAAATTATCCTTCAGTGTCATAATGTCAGTTTTTAGATTTTTAATCATTTTGTTTTCTTTTTTGAGTTTCGGATTGCAGGCCCAGCAAGAGTCTTTTCAAGCCTTATATCCATTTTTGGGAACTGTGATAAATCCTGGGAAATCTGGTCAGAATGGCTTGGAATTAGGAGCTATGGTGCGAAGAAAGCCGATATTTAAAAATTTTGGGGGACAGGTAAATCAACAATTTTTGAGTTTGGATATGCCCATTAAGGGACAGGAATTAGGTATGGGTATGGGGATTTATATCAGTAATTTGAATCAATCTTTTGGATATATCAACGGTGGAATTTCTTCTAATTTTTCCATGGGAATGAGTTTTTCCAAATCTTTTCATTTGGGTAAAGGGATGGATATTTCTGGTGGGATAAACTATTCCATCAATCAATTTCCTTTTTTATCATCGAATGGAAAAGCAGCTGTTCGTTCATCAATTGGCTTGGGATTGGATTTTAAATGGGAGAATTTTGAATTAGAATGGAGTAGTCCAACAAACCTTTTAAGTAATTCTATCAATGCTAATTTTTCTTCCATTAATTATTTAAGAGCCAATTATGAATTTCCGAAAAATGAGTTTGGGCAATTAAAAATGGGTTTGGCGAGAGTAAATAAATATGGATTGGGAGGAAAATTTGATTTATTATTAGATTATTCCTTATTGAATGAGTGGAGTTTTGGACTATATTATTTGGGGAGCGGAGGAGATATTTTTAAAAATAGTTTTTATTCAGTTTTAAAATATGAGGTAGGCAAAAAAATACTTTTAGGATATGGATTTGATTGGGGCTCAATGAGTGGTAAAGGATTTAGTCCTAGACAAAATTCGGGGTCTGGTGCGCCATCAGGATTTCACCAATTATTCATTCAGGTAAGACCCTAATTTATTAGATGATTTTTAGAAATTATTTGACTTAAATAAGAATTTAAGTATTGAGTAGAAAATATTAAAATTCTCAGACATTTTTATTATTCTTTAAGTGAAAAAAATTAAATTATTTTTAGTAAAAAACTTTGTGAAGTATTATCTTGCAAGGATTTATAAAATAAATTTTAATTGGTAGAAATTTATAATTTTTAAAAGATTGTCTGAATAATATTCAGAAAAAAATATGGACCCATTTTCCTATATTGCTAACGCCGATACTGCAGCTATTGCAGCTATGTATGAATCGTTTAAAAACGATCCTAATTCAGTAGATTCAAGTTGGAGAGATTTCTTTAAAGGTTTTGATTTTGCTCAGACATGGTCTGAAAATTCCGGTGGAAGTTCATCTGGTGATGATCATATCCGAAAGGAAATGTCTGTAATTTCATTGATTAAGGCATTTCGGTCAAGAGGGCATTTATTGGCCAATACAAATCCAGTAAGGAAGCGTGTTGACCGTAAGCCTAGATTATCTTTGGCTGATTATTCCTTAAATGAAACAGATTTGGAGACGGTTTTCCAAGCTGGTAATTTCTTAGGTATAGGGCCTGCCAAATTGAAGGATATTGTTGAGACCTTGAATTTAGTTTATGCCAATAAAGTTGGTTTTGAATATTCGTATATCCGTGAAATGGATGCGAAGGAATGGTTGAGAACTAAGATTGAAAAGGAGGCAAGAACCTATCAAACAAGCATTGAGGAAGCAAGGCAAATCCTTACCAAGTTGAATGAGGCAGTCGTTTTTGAAAATTTCTTAGGAA
>JBJOIA010000272.1:0-3186 GCA_046047395.1 Bacteroidota bacterium
GATAAACGAATTAAGTCCATACTTACTCCAGAGCTAGCTTGTTCTTCTTCATTTAATTGTTGGTGAGTTGTACTCGCAGGATGGATTATTAAAGATTTTGTATCTCCAATATTGGCTAATAATGAGAAATATTTGGTTTCATTAGCAATATGCTTAGCAGCTTCAAAACCACCTTTAGCCCCAAATGTAATGATGCCAGATTGCCCTTTTGGAAGGTATTTGTCAGATAAGGCTTTGTATTTACTCGAATTTAATCCAGGGTAATTTACCCAGGCAACTTCTTCTTGTGCTTCCAACCATTGTGCAATTGCTAATGCTGATTCTGAATGTCTTTTCATTCTAATTTCAAGAGTTTCTAATCCTTGAATAATATTGAAAGCATTGGTAGGGCTTAGTGCTCCTCCGAAGTCTCTTAATCCTTCTAATATTAATTTAAAAACAAAAGATGCTGCTCCAAGTGTCTCGTAGTATTTTAAGCCGTGGTAACCAGCCGAGGGTTCAGTAAATTCAGGGAATTTACCATTTCCCCAATTAAAAGTTCCCGCGTCAATTATTGCTCCTCCTAAGGAATTTCCTTGTCCACCAATAAACTTTGTTAAGGAATGAATTACTATATCCGCTCCATGTTTTATTGGATTTAGAAGGGCAGGGGAGGCAACAGTATTATCTACAATAAATGGGACTTCTGCTTTTTTTGCCTCTTTAGAAATTGCCTCTAAATCTAAAACATCTAATTTTGGATTTCCAAGGGATTCTACAAAGAAAGCCCTTGTATTATCTTTAACCGCCTTTTGAAAGTTTTCTGGGTCAGATGCATCTACAAAACTTGTCGTAATTCCAAGTCTCGGAAGCGTAACACTCAATAAATTATAGGTCCCTCCGTATAAACTACTAGAAGCAACAATATGATCTCCTGCTTTCAATAATGTCATCAAGCCTGTAGCTATTGCAGCTGTTCCTGAGGCAAATACTACAGCTCCAATTCCTCCTTCAATAGCTGCCAATCTTTCTTGTAAAATTTGGTTGGTAGGATTGTTTAATCTTGTATAAATAAAACCTAATTCTTTTAATGAGAATAAATTAGCTGCATGATCTGCATCATTAAAAACATAGGATGTTGTTTGATATATAGGTACTGCTCTAGTTCCTTGTGTATTTTTTATGTCATGCCCTACATGTAAAGCATTGGTTGCTAATTTTGTCATCTTAATTAAAGTTTAAAAATTAAAAATAATAAATTGTTGACAAATATATTAAAATATATTTAGTCTACCAATTTAATAGGATAAATTCTTTTATAAAAAAAGCCCAGAATTTCTTCTGAGCTTTTGGGGAGAATGATGGGGTTCGAACCCACGACCCTCGGAACCACAATCCGATGCTCTAACCAGCTGAGCTACAATCTCCGTTTGGGTTTGCAAAAATAGTTAATTGAATTAATAATTAAAAATTAAAAATTAATATTTATGATAAATTTTTAATATGCAGTAAAACTTAGATGATTATTAATTCAAATAATTTTATAATTACCCTTATTTGCTATCTTGATATCTTTTTTCAGCAGCATTCCAATCTACAACATTCCAAAAGGCATCAATATAATCTGGTCTTTTATTCTGAAATTTCAGGTAATAAGCATGTTCCCATACATCTAAACCAATAATTGGTGTTCCTTTAATATCCGATACATCCATTAATGGATTATCTTGATTGGGTGTAGATCCTACTGAAACAGTCCCTCCGTTGCTTACCAACCAAGCCCAACCAGACCCAAATCTTGTTGCTGCAGCTTTCTTAAACTCAGCCTTGAAATTATCAAAACTTCCAAATGCCGAATCAATTGCGCCTGCTAATTCTCCAATAGGATTCCCCCCTCCATTTGGAGATAAAATATTCCAGAATAAATCATGATTAAAATGGCCACCGCCGTTATTTCTAACTGCAGGACTTAATTTTGAGATATTTGCTAATAATTCTTCAAGCGATTTCCCTTCTAAATCAGTTCCCTCAACGGCTGCATTCAAATTGGTAACATAGGCATTATGATGACGGTCATGGTGTATTTCCATTGTCATTGCGTCGAAATGTGGTTCTAATGCATTATTTGCATAAGGTAATGGTGATAATTCAAAAGCCATAATTTTAAAGTTTTAAGTTTTATTATTAATCTATCTTTTCATTGTGAAAAAATCTCGAAGCAATGCCTCGGATTCATTCTCTAAAATCCCTCCTAATACAATTGTTTTAGGATGGAGTGGATTTTTATTCAGTGAACTGAAGCCCCTTTTATTATCTGGTGCTCCAAATACTAATCTACCTAATTGGGCCCAAAATATAGCTCCTGAGCACATTAAACATGGTTCCAAGCTTACATACAGGGTGCAATCTTTTAAATATTTAGAGCCAATTGTCTGTGCTGCAGAGGTAATTGCTAACATCTCCGCATGGGCTGTAACATCATTTAATTTTTCGGTCTGATTGTAGGCCTTTGCTACAATTTGACCATCCCAAACTACAACCGCTCCTACAGGTATTTCTTCTTCCTCTAAAGCATATTCTGCTTGCTTCAAAGCCATTTTCATGAAATACTCGTCCTCGTTTAAAACCATAAAGTCTCAGCTTTTGTTAATTTATTTCGTAAATAAAAATCTAAAATAACAATCGCTGCCATGGCTTCTACGATTGGGACAGCCCTAGGCACAACGCAAGGGTCATGTCTGCCCTTTCCACTTACAACAATTTTTTCTCCTTTTTCGTTCAAACTATCTTGATCTTTCATGATAGTTGCAACTGGCTTGAAGGCAACTTTGAAGTCAATAGGTTCCCCATTTGAAATTCCACCTTGGATTCCTCCAGAATGGTTAGTCAAGGTTTTTATTTGCCCATTTTCATTCCTAATAAAAGCATCATTATGTTCTGAGCCCCTTCTTTTTATTCCTTCAAATCCACTTCCATACTCAAATCCTTTTACGGCATTAATGCTCAACATCGCCTTTCCTAATTCTGCATGCAATTTATCAAAAACGGGTTCACCTAGTCCAACTGGGCATCCCTGAATCACACCCGTAATAATTCCTCCAACAGAATCCCCTTCCTTTCTTATCCCGTCAATATAATCAAACATTTTTTGGGCCATTTCTGCATCCGGACAACGTACTGCATTTTCCTCAGCTACCGAAAAATCTA
>JBJOIA010000273.1:0-4034 GCA_046047395.1 Bacteroidota bacterium
TGAATTCTGAAATAAATTTTTTCATATGCTTTTTGATCCTTTATAAAAATTTCTAGAAGAAATAGGATTAGATTTTAAAAGGTTATAACTTTTTAGAATAAAGTATTAAAGTAATTCAAAAATAATTAATAATCAACCTATTGTAATGAAAAGAAATGAATTTTTAAAATTATCTGGTTTAGGGGTATTGGCCTTAGGGATAAATAGTTGTAAGACTGAACGAAAGTCTGAACCATTAAAAAATTGGGCAGGGAATTTAACCTTTTCATCGATTGATGTTCAGAAGCCAAGTAGTTTAGAGGAATTAATAATGGCCTATAAGTCAGATAATAAATTTAAATCATTAGGTACAAGGCATTGTTTTAATACCATTGCTGATACTGAATATATTCATATTTCTACCTCGAACTTGAATAAAGTTTTAGAGATTGATGAAGAGAATTTATTAGTATGGGTAGAATCTGGTATAAAATATGGTGATTTGGGTTTGGCCTTGGAGGAAAAGGGATATGCTTTACATAATTTGGCTTCTTTACCGCATATTTCTGTAATGGGTGCAGTGTCAACCGCTACCCATGGTAGCGGGGATAGAAATGGAAATTTAGCTTCTGAGGTAGAGGCTATAGAATGGGTAGTTCCTGGAGGAATGGTAAAATTGTTTAGGAAGGGGGATCCTGAGTTTGAGGGAATGGTAGTGGGATTAGGAGCTTTGGGTACCGTTTATCGATTGGCTTTAAAGATTCAGCCAAGCTACCAAGTAGCTCAATTTTTATTTGAAAATTTACCAATGGACGCCTGCAAGGAGCATTTTGATGAAATATATCAATCTGGCTATTCTGTAAGTATGTTTACTACTTGGGAAAACAAAATGATTGACCAAGTTTGGGTAAAAAGAAGGTTGGATGAGGAATATACAAAGGATTTGAAAGATTTTTGGGGTGCTAAACCGGCAACGGAGAATTTACATCCTTTAAAAGGAAATTCACCCATCAATTGTACAGAACAATTAGGGGTACCCGGGCCATGGTATGAACGTCTACCTCATTTTAAAATGGATTTTACACCAAGTAATGGGGAGGAATTGCAGTCCGAATATTTTGTTCCTAGAGAAAATGTCTATGAAGCACTGATGGCTATTGAGTCCTTAAAAGAAATTATCCGTCCTGTTTTATTTGTGTCTGAAATAAGAAGTATTAAAGCTGATAATTTATGGATGAGTATGGCATCGGGGAGAGATTCAATTGCTTTTCATTTTACTTGGAAGCCTATGACCCCAGAGGTTATGGAAGTTTTACCTCAAATAGAAGCAAAATTAAAACCATTTGGAGTTCGACCACATTGGGGTAAGTTATTTACTATGTCGGGACAAGAATTAAAAGAAAATTATCCTAAATGGGATGATTTTTATTCATTGATCAATAAATTTGATTCAGGAAGAATGTGTACCAACATATTTTTAGAAAAACTAGGTTTTTAAAGAAAAACATATTTAATGACTGGTATTAATTTTAAATATGTTGCAGGAATATTTCACATAAATAAGCCTATATTTAGTTAAAATTGACTCTAAATTTTAGGCTTTATTATGTGAAAATATGTAAATCATATAATTTATATAAAATTTATACACAGAATTTTACGTAATTCGGATATCGTTTTCTTTGGAGAATTATGATAAAATATTTTATACTGTTTTCTACTTTCATTTTTTTGTTTCAAGAATCTTTGGGCCAGAATAATATAAGATGGATTAACCTGGAGGAAAAGAAGGTCTATAATATAAATATAGAATCTCATGAATTCTCTCGTGCTGAAATTGGCTCTAAATTTCAGGATAAAATAAAAATATCAGTTGATTCAAGTATTAAATCTTCCTATTCATTTGAATTTCTTCTCAAGAATTTTTCTATAAATTCTAAGACCTATTTCATTACAGATGAGAATAAGGTTTATGAATTTAATGAGGAGGAAGGGAATTTGAAGAAATTAAATGAAGGAGTTGATTTAGGCTATTCATTTAGTCCTTTTGTTTTTACCTACCATGATGAAATATTTTCATTAGGAGGTACAGGTATGTGGAATACACATAATAGATTAATTAAATTTAATTTTCAAACAAATGAATGGGAGGATGTTTTAGTTAAAGGAGAACAAATTCCTCCAGGAGTTCTAGGTTCTGAAACTAGTTTTGATCCAAAATCAGGTAGTATATATACATATTTTAGTATTTCCTCAATACATAATTCCTTTTATCCTGAATTTATTCAGAAAGAGAAATCAGGGTTTTATAAATTGGATTTAGCTAAAATGGAATGGAATTTCTTGGGAATTACAGATGGATTATTTTTAGACAATAAAATTATAGATCCAGTCAATTTTAATTTTTTGGGACATAAAGGTTATTTTATGTTGAATCGAAAATCCTACTTTATAGATTTTGAGTCTAATGAATTGCGTGAATATTCCGGTATTAATTCAGATTTATTTATTATTAATCCCTATCCACTTTTTTATGATGGGGAAAAATTATTGAAATTATTTACAGTTGGTTATGGGAATAATTTACCCTTGCCGGAACATTTAGTCTTGAATGAATTTAATCTAGATAGAGAGTTTCAAGATTCAAAATCTGTTTCTCAATTATATCGCAAGCCCAATATCTTTTTTAATTCCTCACTTTCTCATTTTACCTTTATTTTTGCCTTAATGTTCATGGGAGGACTTTTTTATTCTTTTTATAAAAAAACTTTAAAATTAAATGAGTCTGGTTTAGAGAAAAATCAGTTTAATCAAAATTTAAAAACATTTTTAATTAATATTTTGTCTAATTCTCCTTCTAAAACTTATGATGCAAATGAATTAAACACAATGTTAAATATTGATTCTAAAGCATTTGATACTCAGAGACAATATCGATCTAAATTACTTTTAGATTTTAATGAATATATGTTATCAGAATTTGGTATAAAAAATGCTGTAGTGCGTGTACCAGACAAGACCGATAGGCGATTCGTCATTTACGGTATTAATTCAAATTTATTTACGAATTCAAAATTGGCTGAATTTACTAAATCATTTAATTATGAAAACGAATAAGGGGATTTTCATTTCATTTTTTCTTCTATTTGGTTTAATTCAATTTACCTATTCTAATTCCTTTGTTTGGTTTGATGACCAATTGGAAGTTTTATATAAAATTGATTTTGGTGATAATAAGGTATTTTATAAACCTTTAAAAAATGTTTCCTGGTCAGAATATGGTTCTATTTCTATTGATGATTTAAAAATAGATAAGGAAGATCCTGCTAGAATTGAGTTTATTAAAGGAGAAAAATTTAATTATTTAATTGTTGATGGTTCTGGGATTGTTTATACTTTATCCAAAGATTTAAAATTTCTTAATAGATTTGACCAGACAGTATTTAGGGGTTATAATTATGATTCTTATACATTTTTTGATGGTGTAGAATTAATGAATATTGGTGGTCATCATGATGAAATTTATAATTCAGTACTGACTTATTTTGATGTTTCAAAAAAACAATGGGAGGCTTATAATTATACAAGTGAATATCCTATGTCTTTGATTGAGGGATTTATTCAATATTATCCAAAATCCCGTTCGATTAAATGTTTGGATTTTTTGAAAAATCAGCAATATCCAGAATCATTTAATCGTAAATCATTTAATGCATACGAATTAAATATAAATACATTTTCTTGGGAGAATTTAGGAAAATTGAATGAAGAGGTTTTTACAAAAGATGCTGATTATAAGAAGTGGGTAGGTAATTGGATTGATGATCTTGTATTTATTCGCAATCATGAGGATAAATATTATATTTTAGATTTTGCAACTAATCAAATATTTCAGTTGAAAACTGAATTTGAGATTCTTGAAAAATCAATCATTTATAAAAAAGGCGGGGATGTAGTTTTTATTAATTTCGATAATAATTATAATCTAATTGATGAAAAAATTATTCCTTTAAATTTATTATTAACGAAGGCGAATTCATTAGGTGAATTATTAT
>JBJOIA010000274.1:0-12771 GCA_046047395.1 Bacteroidota bacterium
AATTACCCAAATTGTAGATAGAATTGGTGGTGGAGATGCCTTCATGGCCGGATATATTTATGGAAATTTAAAATTTGAGGATGAATTAAAGGCCCTAGAATTTGGAGTTGCCTCCTCAGCCCTAAAACATACCATTGAAGGGGATATAAATTTGGCAAATTTGGATGAAATTGAGCTTGTTTTAAGTGGTGATACAACTGGTAAATTAAAAAGATAATGGCAAGAAATAGTGCAGATATAGTTTATAAAAGATTAGAAGCAATTCCAATAGTTCCCTTATTTTACAATGATAGTGAGGAAATTTGTACTAACGTATTACAAGCTTGCTATGATGGAGGTGTGAGAGTATTTGAATTTACAAATCGTGGTGATAATGCCCCTAAAATTTTCGAAAAAGCACTGAATTATGTCGAAAAAAATTGTCCAGATCTAGTTTTAGGAATAGGTACAATCTTGGATGTTCAACAGGCAGAACAATTTATCCAAATGGGAACAGATTTTATTCTTCAGCCATTTTTAACCCCAGAAGTTGGAGAAATTTGTGGTAAAAATTCAATCCCTTGGATGCCTGGTACGATGACACTTACCGAAATTCGACAGGCCGAATTAATGGGATCAAAACTAGTGAAAATCTTTCCGGGAAATGTAGTGGGCCCGGGTTTTGTAAAGGCTATAAAAGGTCCTATGCCTAAAACAAGAGTAATGGTTACTGGTGGAGTAGAACCTACCAAAGAAAGTCTTACCACCTGGTTTAATGCCGGTGCAAATGCTGTAGGAATGGGAAGTCAATTATTCCCAAAAGAGTTAATCGCTTCTAATAATTATGACAAAATCAGAGAAATTATTCAAAACTCAGTGAATATAGTTTCTGAACTTTAAATTCATAGTTTTTTTGCTTCATTCCAATATACATCCATTTCCTCCAAGCTCATATCTGAGAGGTTTTGACCATTTTCTTTTGCTCGTTTCTCTAAATATTGAAAACGTTTGATAAACTTTTTATTGGTGCGCTCCAAGGCTGTTTCTGGATTAATTTCTACATGTCTCGCCCAATTCACTAAAGAAAAAATTAAATCACCAAACTCACCTTCGGCCTTTTCCACATTAATTTCTTTTTGATGGACAAACTCTTCCTTGAATTCATTTATTTCTTCCTCCACTTTATTCCAAACTTGTTGGTCTTCCTCCCAATCAAAACCTGCTCCCCTGGCTTTTTCTTGAATACGCATGGCTTTTACCAAGGCAGGTAGGGAATTTGGCACACCACCCAAAACGGATTTATTCCCTTCTTTTAATTTCAATTTCTCCCAATTCGCCTTTACTTCTTCCTCCGTTTCCGCCTGAGTATCTCCATAAATATGAGGATGTCGATAAATTAATTTCTCAGCAATAGCATTCAAAACATCTTCAATATTAAAGGCTTTTTTTTCATCCCCGAGTTTTGCATAAAAAACCAAATGAAGCATGATATCTCCAATTTCCTTCTTGACTTCATTTAAATTATTTTCTAAAATGGCATCAGAAAGTTCATAGGTCTCCTCTATGGTTAAATGCCTTAAACTTTCCATCGATTGTTTCTTATCCCACGGACATTTCTCCCTAAGGTCATCCATAATGATTAACAAACGATCAAATGCTTCTGCTGCTTTAGGATATCTCATTTTTTTGTTTGAATTAAAGAATAATAACGAACATAATCAATGACCATTGAAGTGGGAAAAATAGTATTATCAATTCCTTTCTGACCAGCCCAATTACCTCCAATTGCAATATTTAATAATAAATGTTGAGGTTTATCAAAGGGCCATTCTCCCCAACTAGCACTTTGCTTGGTAAAAGTAAAATAATATGTACCATCAACACTGGCTTTAATTTCTTTTGGAGTCCATTCTATCGCATAGTCATGAAATTCCGTATCATAATCACTAATAGTAATTTGATTTCCACGTTGCGTATTTAGGATATGGTTAAATAACTTAGTATGAACTGTGGCATGTACAACAGTAGGATCCATCCCAACATGCTCCATGATATCAATTTCTCCTTGATCTGGCCAATAAACATCTCCGTAACTAGTTTGCGAAGCAAGTGTCCATATCGCAGGCCAAGTACCTGTCCCTTTTGGCAATTTGGCTCTTACCACAACTTTTCCATAGATAAAATCCTTTTTATTCTTCGTTACTAGGCGAGCTGAACTATAACCCATTCCTCCTATTACTTCCTTAATAGCTGTGATAATTAATTTACCATCTTCAACCTTAGAATTATCCAAATCTGCTTCTGTATAATATTGCTTTTCCTCATTTCCCCAACCGCTTCCTCCAACATCATAAGACCAAATTTTATCACTAGGTAAACCATCTACATCAAATTCATCCGACCATTCCGGAACCTCAGAAAAACTATAATCATATTCCACTGGTGGTTCAGGACTTGGTGTTATGTTAATTGGATTTTCATTTAATTCTTTTGATCTACAACCTAAGATAAAAAATGATAAAATAATTAAAGAAAATGATTGTCTAAAATTTAAAGACATTTTTAGGATTTTATTTATTAGAATAAAGCAAATATAAAATTTTTAAAAGAAATATGATAACTTTAAAGAATGGACTTTGAATTAAATTCGAATTATTCACCTACTGGAGATCAACCCCAAGCCATAAAAAATTTGGTAGAAGGAATTGAAAATCATGAGCTATTTCAAACACTATTAGGAGTTACTGGGTCTGGAAAAACCTTTACTATAGCAAATGTAATTAAAGAGGTAAATAAACCAACCTTAATTCTTAGCCATAATAAAACATTAGCGGCCCAATTATATGGAGAATTCAAACAATTTTTTCCCAATAATGCTGTAGAATATTTTATTTCCTATTACGATTATTATCAGCCAGAGGCCTATATTTCAACCACAGGAACCTATATTGAAAAGGATTTATCTATTAATAAAGAAATTGAAAAATTACGCTTGGCTACTACTTCCGCGCTTATGTCTGGAAGAAGGGATGTTATCGTTGTGGCTTCTGTTTCCTGTATTTATGGGATGGGGAATCCAGATGAATATAAAAATTCAATCATTCAAATTGGAGTTGGAGATATTGTTTCAAGAAATTCATTTTTATTTAAATTAGTTGAAATCTTATATGCCCGTACGGAAGGAGAATTTCTTCGAGGAACATTTCGTGTAAAAGGTGATACCGTAGATATTTTTCTAGCTTATGCAGATTTTGGTTATCGAATTATTTTCTTCGGAGATGAGGTAGAGGAAATACATCGAATTGATCCTTGGACTGGCAAAAAGATATCTAATGAGAGAAAAATTGCAATTTTCCCAGCAAATTTATTTGTGACAGGAAGAGAAACTTTACAAAAAGCAATTTCAGAAATTCAAGATGACTTAGTAAAACAAGTAAATCATTTTGAATCAGAGGGAAGAAAATTAGAAGCAGAACGGATCCTTCAAAGAACAGAATTCGATATGGAAATGATGCGCGAATTGGGTTATTGCACCGGTATAGAAAATTATTCAAGATATTTTGATGGAAGAAAACCTGGTCAGCGTCCGTTTTGTTTATTAGATTTTTTCCCAGATGATTTTTTAATGGTAATAGATGAAAGTCATGTAACTCTTCCCCAAATTAGAGCTATGTGGGGCGGAGATAGATCTAGAAAAGAATCTTTAGTTGAATATGGATTTAGACTCCCTTCAGCATTAGATAATCGTCCGCTTACCTTTCAAGAATTTGAAGATAAAATTGGCCAGACCCTCTTTGTTTCTGCAACTCCCGCTGATTATGAACTTCGAAAATCAGAAGGTGTAGTAGTGGAACAAATTATTCGTCCCACGGGATTATTAGATCCATTAATTGAAGTTCGACCAACAAAAAATCAAATTGATTTATTGATTGATGAGGTGGAAGATCGAATTAAAAAAAGAGAAAGGGTTTTAATTACCACTCTTACAAAGAGAATGGCGGAGGAATTATCCAAATATATGGATAGAATTGGAATAAAATGCCGTTATATCCATTCTGAAATAAAAACGATTGAGCGCGTAGAAATCCTCCGGGAACTTAGGCTTGGGGTAATTGATGTATTAGTGGGGGTGAATTTATTACGTGAAGGATTAGATTTACCAGAGGTTTCCTTAGTTGCCATCATGGATGCTGATAAGGAAGGTTTCTTAAGGGATATTCGCTCCTTAATTCAAACCATTGGTAGGGCTGCTAGAAATGAAAATGGCAAAGTTATCATGTTTGCTGATAAAATTACAGATTCGATGGACCGAGCGATTCAGGAAACGAATAGAAGAAGGGAGAAGCAGATGGCCTATAATGAGGAAAATGGAATTACTCCGAAAACTATTTGGAGAACACAGGAGGAAATTCTTGACCAAACCTCCATAGCAGATAGACTAGGGAAACCCTATAAGATTTATGAAAAGAAAAAGGAAAATGCTAACCTAATTTCCGACCCTTTGATTCAATATATGTCTAAATCTGAACTTGAAAATCAATTGAAATTAACGAGAACAGAGATGGAAAATGCCGCAAAAGATTTAGACTTCCCATTAGCTGCGAAGTTTAGGGATGAAATGCTGGCAATTCAAGAAAAAATTGAGAATTATTCTTCTACAAAAGGATAATCTGCCTGCTCATAAACATCTTTATAAGCTTCCGATGCATCCGGGAATGGAGAATTTTCTGCAAAATCAACTGCTTCCTGTACTTGAGTTTTAATTTTTGCATCAATTTCTTCAATTTGAGCTTCAGACAAAATCTTATTATCTAAAATAGTCTTTTTTACTTGCTCAATAGGATCTCTCATCTTATAGGCTTCTACCTCCTCTTTTGAACGATATTTTTGAGGATCAGACATTGAATGACCTCTATAACGATATGTTCTGAATTCTAAGAAAGTTGGTCCCTCTCCAGCTCTAGCTCTCTCTGCAGCCCTAGAAACTGCTTCGTGAACAGCCTCCACATTCATCGCGTCAACCGCCTCAGAAGGCATATCATATCCCTCTCCTATTTTAAATAAATCTATTACGTTAGAAGTACGGGCAACAGAAGTACCCATCGCATAACCATTATTTTCCACCACAAATATGACTGGTAATTTCCAAGTCATGGCCATATTGAAGGTCTCATGTAAAGAACCTTGTCTTACAGCTCCATCACCAAAATAACAAATCGCTAAATTACCTGTCTTATTATATTTTTCTGCAAAAGCCAATCCTGCTCCCAAAGGTATTTGTCCACCTACAATTCCATGTCCTCCTACAAAACCTACTTCCTTATCAAAAATATGCATTGATCCACCTTTTCCTTTTGAAACTCCGGTAATCTTACCATAAAGTTCCGCCATAATTGCGTTCGGAGAAGTTCCTAAAGCTAAAGGAATTCCATGATCTCTATAAGAGGTTAAATACTTGTCTCCTTCTCTTAAAGCTGATTTCGCTCCTGAAGAACAAGCTTCTTGTCCGATATATAAATGACAGAAACCTTTAATTTTCTGCATTCCATATAATTGTCCACATTTTTCCTCAAATTTTCTTTGAAGTTGCATCGACTCATACCAATAGATATAGGTTTCGTTCGAATACTTTAAAGATTGATCACTTTTCTTTGCCATAGGATATTTTCAAAAAACATACAAAATTAAAACAAAAGCAATGAGTTGCCAAATTTTCGGAGATAATTGATAATTTTGAAGTATTCAATATTCATATGATTTTAAAAAATCTCCATTTAAGACAATTTAAATCACATTCTGAAAAGAATTTTATTTTTGGAAGAGGGATAAATTGCTTTTTGGGTAATAATGGCGTGGGGAAAACCAATATTTTGGAGGCCATTCATTTTTTATGCCTTACAAAATCCTCTAGAAATATTACAGATGCCCAATGCATTCAACATGAAAAAGATTTTTTCTTTATTAAAGGTTTAATCGAATATTCGTCAATAAGTCAAATTATTCAATCAGAAATAGTATGTAATTTAAAAAAGGGAGGGAAAAAGCAATTATTAGTAGATGATAAATCAGTGGGCACCTTAAAGAATCATATTGGAAAATTTCCATTAGTTATGATGGAGCCGGAAGATACCGATCTGATAAGGGAAGGAGGAGAAGAAAGAAGAAGATTTTTCGATGGAATGATTTCGCAAATCAATAAACCCTATTTAGATTCTTTAATTAAATACAATAAATTACTCCAACAAAGAAATGCTTATTTAAAAAAATTGGAAGAAGAGGGGCCGAAAGATTTCACCCAACTTCATACTTATAATTCATTTATTTCCCCTCTCGGAGAAGAAATTGCACATGCTAGAAGAACCTTTTTGCAAGAATTTAACCCCTTATTTTTAAAACATTACCAAAATCTTACCAACCAAAAAGAAAACGCTAGTATTACCTATACACCAAGCTTTGAAGCAGGAGATTTTGAAAAAAGTCTAATCAACAATCAGAAAAAAGATTTAATTCTTGGCAGAACAAATATTGGTATTCACAAAGATGATTTTTTATTTCAATTAGAAGATAATGAAATGAAAAAATTTGGATCACAAGGACAACAAAAAAGTTTTGTAATTGCTTTAAAACTCGCACAATTTGAAATATTTGAAAATAAATCTGGCAAAAAGCCACTTTTATTATTGGATGATATTTTCGACAAACTAGATGATTTACGAATTGCCAAATTAGTTGAAATGATAAAGCATGAATTTGGACAAGTTTTTATCACAGACGCTCGTCCGGAAAGAACCAAAGGTTTGCTCAAAGAAATTAAACAAGAAATTCAGTTTTTTGATTTATAAAAAATTGAATTTATTCTCTTTCCAATCTTTTCGATAAAATCAAAAAAAAACTGATTATTTATTGAGAATTTATAAAATAAAGGCATTTTTTACTAAATTGAACTTCCTTTAGGAAATCAAAGAAATATGTCCCAAAATTATGTTGATTCGTTAAACTCTCCACAAAGAGAGGCAGTATTGTTTCATGAAGGCCCTTTAATGATTATTGCAGGTGCAGGCTCTGGAAAAACCCGTGTTTTGACCTTCCGCACAGCAAATCTTATTGAAAAAGGCGTAGATCCATTTCAAATTTTATTACTTACCTTTACAAATAAGGCTGCAGGCGAAATGAGAAATAGAATTGAAACAGTCGTTGGAAAGAATGCCAAAAATATTTGGATGGGAACTTTTCACTCTGTTTTTGCAAAAATTCTACGCTTTGAAGGAGAAAAACTAGGCTATACCTCTAATTTTTCGATCTATGATACAGATGATACAAAATCCTTACTTCGAACAATAATTAAAGAAAAAAACCTTGATGATAAGGTTTATAGAGTCAATACCGTTTTAAATAGAATCTCAGGAGCAAAAAATAGATTAATTGGTCCCAACCAATATTTTAATTCTGAAATATTAAAAAACGAAGATCGCATGGCCCGAATGCCTGAAATTGCCAATATTTATGTGGCCTATGCGAAAAGATGTTTTCAATCTAATGCAATGGATTTTGATGATCTATTGTATCAAACGAATGTCCTTTTTAGAGACCATCCAGACGTTTTACATAAATATCAACATAAATTCAAATATGTAATGGTAGATGAGTTTCAGGATACCAACGTTTGTCAATATCTACTAACAAAAAAATTAGCAGCAGTTCATCAAAACATCTGTGTTGTAGGAGATGATGCACAAAGTATTTATGCTTTCAGAGGGGCAGATATCTCAAATATCCTAAATTTCGAAAAAGATTATCCAGAATTAAAAACTATAAAGCTGGAAGAAAATTACCGATCTACTAAAAATATAGTTGGTGCAGCAAATTCAATCATTGCAAAAAATAAAAAGCAATTAGAAAAAAATGTATTTACCTCCAATGAAGAAGGAAATAAAATAGAACTTATCCGTGCAAGTTCTGATAATGAAGAAGGCCGTTTAATCGCCACTAGCATTTTCGAACAAAAGCAAAACGAGGGCTTAAATTGGTCTGATTTTGCAATTTTATATCGAACAAATGCCCAATCACGATCCTTTGAAGAAGCATTAAGAAAATTAAATATCCCCTATAAAATAATTGGTGGACTATCTTTCTATCAAAGAAAAGAAATTAAAGATGTTTTGGCCTATTTAAGGTATATTGTCAACCATAACGACGAAGAAGCATTTAAAAGAATCATCAACCTACCAAAGAGGGGAATTGGAGATACGACCCTTGCAAAAATATTTATCATTGCCTACGAAAATGGCGTAAGCGTTTGGGATGTACTAAATAATCCGATGGCTCTTACCGGCATTAGAAATGCTGGCACAATTCAAGACTTTGTAAGCCTAATTAAGTCATTTGAATTAATGATGAACGACAAAGAAAAAGATGCCTATGAATTAGCCAATCATGTTGCCAAAGCCTCTGGCATTTTAAAAGAATATTATGATGATAAAACCGTTGAAGGCTTAGCAAGATACCAGAATATTCAGGAATTATTGAATGCCATTAAACAATTTGTAGATGATCCAGAAACTGAAGATAAAAGCTTGTCTAGTTTCTTACAATCCGTTTCCTTATTGACAAATGCTGATTTAGAAAATGAGGAAAAAGATAAAGAAAAAGTAACGATGATGACAGTCCATTCATCCAAAGGACTTGAATTTAAAAATATATTTTTAGTTGGATTAGAGGAGGATTTATTCCCAAGCCAAATGATGTTGGAAAGTCAAAGTGATTTAGAGGAAGAAAGAAGATTATTTTATGTTGCTGTAACAAGAGCAGAGAAAAAACTAAGTATTTCTTATGCGGAGTCAAGGTACCAATATGGCCGATTAAAAATGTGTGAGCCATCAAGATTCTTAGACGAAATAAATGAAAGTTTTATGAATATTTCTAAACTTTCATCAAAAAGGGATTATATGAAATCTATATTCCCGAATAAACGAGAATCCAATATGGTATCCTCAGCTAAATCATTGATTCAAAAACCGGTTTCAAATCAACAATACAATCACCAGGCATCCGCAAATTTTAAACCTTCTGAGCCAGGAGAATTAAGAGCCGGACAAAAAGTGGAACATCAAAAATTTGGATTCGGAGAGGTTTTGAAAATTGAAAAAAATGATTCAGGACCTAAGGCAGTCGTAAAATTTGAAAATGGAATTGGAGAAAAAACCCTATTATTAAGTTTCGCTAAATTGATGATTATTTCTTCTTAAGAATAGCCTTAATTTTTTTGATTTTTTTATTGTCGGCAGCTTGAATCTTAAAATCAAAATCTTTGTATTTGATTTCCTCACCAGCATGAGGAATTCTTGAGAATAATTCAATTAATAATCCCCCTAAGGTTTCTGATTCCCCTTTATCCTCATCGAAATAATTACCCTCAAAATCAAAAATTTTGATAAGATCATTTAATGGGATTTTTGATTCGAAAATATAAACATTTTCAGAAATCTTCTTGTATTCTAGCTCTTCTACATCGAATTCATCATTGATTTCACCAACTATCTCTTCAATAATATCCTCCATGGTAACTAATCCTTCCGTTTCTCCATATTCATTCACAACAATTGCCATATGCACTCTTTTTTCCTGAAAATCTGTTAGTAAATCATCTATTTTTTTCGTTTCAGGAACAAAAATACAAGGATGTATTAAATCTCTCCAATTAAAATCCTCTCCCTGATCGATATAATTAATTAAATCTTTGATATAAAGGATCCCGGATATTTTATCCAATGTTTCTTTATAAACAGGAATTCTAGAATAGCCATTTTTATTAATAATATCCAATAGTTCATGAAAATTATCTTCTTCATCAATTGCCAAAATTTCATTACGAGGGGTCATTACTCCGGTAACAGAGATATTCCCAAAGTTTAGTACTCCTTTAAGAATATCCTTTTCTCGTTCAGTAGTATTAACCTGAGTGGTAATTTCTAATGCCTGATTCAATTCCTCTGTGGTAAGAACATAGGAACGTTTTTTTATTCTTTTTTCAAATATAGATGAAAAGCCCAGCAATAATTTTGAAAGTGGAAGAAACAAATAGGTAAAAAATTCCAATAAACCCGCAGTAGCAATAGAAAAACGTAAATTATTTTGCTGTGCCCAAACTTTGGGAATTAATTCTCCAAAAAAAGTAATTATGAAGGTGATTATGACTAATAAAAATACCGTAATTAAGGCAGAATTAATCCCCTCCCCAAAAATTTCAGAAGCAAAATAATTCGCTAATGCAATAAATAGAATATTGAAAAAATTAATTGCTATCAGGATGGTGGCCAATAATAATTGAGGTTTTTCTAATAATTTTTTTACCCTAATTTCTGATTTACTTTCAGATTCCCGCAGATTTAACCTTTGTTCGGCATTTAAGGAGAAAAATGCCACTTCAGAACCTGCCAATAAAGCTACCATTAATAATAATCCAATAAGGATAATTATCTCTAAAATACTTGTACTAAAGGATACAGGAGCTATTAGGGCTATATTTGGAATACCAGGAAAGGGTTCAGAATCCATTAAAAATTCAAGGATGTTTCAATACAAATTTATAAAAAAGGGGATTATAAAAACAAATAACCCCCGGAATTTCTATTAAAATGGCAAATCATCATCATCTTCCTGTGCTTGAATTGAGTCATTGTTAGAGCCAAAAGAAGCACTTGGAGAATTAGATTCCTGCACATTACTCATGGCATTTTGTTCAACTTTTGGAGCAGCTGCCATTCCAGAGGAATTATTCTCACCATTTCTTCCTCCTAACATTTGCATTTCTGTAGCACGAATTTTATACGCACGGACTGTATTTCCATTTTTATCTTGATATTCCTCTACTCTTAATCTGCCTTCCACATAAATATTTGAACCTTTACGTAAATATTGTTCAGCTATTCCCGCTAAACCATCCCACATCTCAATTCGGTGCCAATCTGTATTATCAACACGCTGACCATCCTTGCGGACATAAGACTCATTTGTTGCAATATTAAAACTTGCCACCTTCGTTCCACTGGGTAATGAACGCACCTCCGGATCACTCCCTAAATTTCCAATTAACATCACCTTATTTAATGAAGCCATTTTAATTTAATTTTAAATGAATAAATAAATTTCTTTGATATAAATTTAACCTTATTTATTGAGAGTTAAAAGCTTGTTAACCTGATTATAATTAAATAGATTTTCAACCAAAATTGATTTTGGAATCAAATCCACTTCCTGAAGAGTTAACCATTGATTTTTCACCTTTTCAGAGATTGAAAATTCATCAGAAACTTGGCAAAAATAGGCCTTAGAAAATATTTTTTGATGGGATAATTGATGAATTTTTTGATAGGGTAATATTTCAATTTGAGGGATATTCATTCTTTGAAGATCCTGCTTTGAAATTTCTTCTGTTTCAGACTCTATTAGATAGGGTTCCCAAAGTCCTTCCCAAACATCTTTCCCTACCCTTTCTTGAAAATATATCTTATCTCCTTTAACCAAAAAGAAATAATGAAAATAGCGTTTCTTAATCTTAATTTTTTGATTTTTCACAGGCAATTTATCAATGGCCTTGTTTTTATATGCCCAGCAAGAATCTTGAAGCGGACAGACCTCACAATCAGGTTTTACCCAACATTGCAAAGACCCAAATTCCATGATAGCTTGATTATAAATATCTGGATTTTTACTTGAAATCAATTCCTTGGAAAGTTCAAAAAAATATTTTTTAGTAGAATTTTGAGAAATATCTAAATCTATCCCAAAATACCTGGATAAAATTCTAAATACATTTCCATCCACTACAGGCACTTTTTCTTCAAAGGCAAAAGACGCTATTGCGGCCGCAGTATATTCTCCAATTCCCGGAAGTTTGAGCAATTCTAAAAATGAATTTGGGAATTGCCCACCATTTTCAACTACAATTCTAGCCGTTTTTAATAAATTCCTTGCCCTTGAATAATAACCTAAACCCTGCCAATAACGAAGAAATATGGTTTCATCCGTATTTGCCAAAGACTCTACATTGGGAAAAGCCGCAGAAATTTTATTGAAATAAGGAAGACCTTGATTTACCCTGGTTTGCTGAAGAATAATTTCGGATAGCCAAATCAAATAGGGATCGCGCGTTTTCCTCCATGGTAAATCTCTTGAATTAAGTTTATACCAACGGATTATTTCTTCAGAAAATTTATCGTTTTTCACCCCTAATTTCAATTTAAATGAAATAATGAAGTCTGAAGATACTTAATATTTTTATTTTTCTTGAAATGAATTTCTATAATTGAATAAATTATACTACTTTTGTATCCCATTTGAAAAATATAAGTAGTAAATGACGAAGGCAGATGTTATAGCTGAGATTGTCAGCCAAACAGGAATTGAAAAGAAAGACGTATCCGAAACATTAGAACAGTTTTTCTTAGTAGTAAAAGATAACCTTGCAAAGCAAGAAAACATATATATAAGAGGATTTGGAAGTTTCACGAACAAAAAACGTGCAAAGAAAATCGCTAGAAATATTTCTAAAAATACAGCGATTACCATTGATGCACATTTTGTTCCTAGCTTTAAACCTGCAAAAGTATTCATTGAGCAGGTAAAAGAAAACACCAATCCGAACGAATAAAATAAAATGGTCTAATTATGAAAAAATCCTTCGCGATAATTATCATTTTAGGCCTTCTAAGTATTGTTCTACTAAACTTTCTTCCGAAGTCTAACGTAGGAAAAGATAACTTAGTAGGTGGTGCCAATAGAGATATGGGAGGA
>JBJOIA010000275.1:0-2599 GCA_046047395.1 Bacteroidota bacterium
TGGGGTGGGAGGAGCTATTTTACCCCTTAACCAAAATTAAATTTAATTCCTAACAAGAAAATGATTAAATTAAGTTCATGAATTTGGTTAAATTATTTCCAAGAAATTGATTAAATTCAAAATCTCTATAACCAAAAAATAAATGGCAGAAGCAAAAACTATTCTTATACCTGCAGAATCCATGCAGAAAACTTTTAAAAAAATCTTAATTGATTTAAAATTTCCAAAAAAAATTGCTGCTGAAAATGCAAAAATATTTACTGAAAACTCAATCGACGGAATTTATACCCATGGGGTAAATCGCTTTCCACGATTTATCCAATATATCAAAGATGGTTATATTAAACCCTCGGCCAAACCAAAAAGAAAACATAAATTTGGTGGTATTGAACAATGGGATGGAAAATTAGGGCCTGGCCCAACCAATGCTTCCTTTGCAACCGAAAGAGCCATGAAATTAGCTAAAAAATATGGTATCGGATGCGTTGCCTTTGCCAATACCAATCACTGGATGCGTGGAGGTGCATTCGGGTGGCAAGCTGCAAAAGAAGGCTTTGCTTTTATTTCCTGGACAAACACCCTGGCCGTAATGCCAGCTTGGGGAGCAAAAGATGCAAAAATTGGAAATAATCCCCTTGTCTTTGGCCTTCCCTTTCATGATGAGGCAGTAGTTTTAGATATGGCTATGTCTCAATTTTCCTTTGGAGCTATGGACCTAGCTGTTAAAAAGGGTGTTAAATTACCAGTGGTAGGTGGTTTTGATACCAAGGGAAAAATTACCGACGACCCTGCGGAAATTCTAGAATCTTGGCGTCCACTACCTATCGGTTATTGGAAAGGTGCTGGATTATCCTTCCTCCTAGATCTTATGGCTGCAATTCTTTCAGACGGTCTTTCTGTACACAAGGTAAGTCAACAACCAGCAGAAATTGCCAGTTCTCAAATATTTATAGCCATCGATTTAAAAAAATTACCCAATCATTCCATCGTCTCAAAAACCATTCAAGAAATCGTGGACGACCTTAAAACATCTATTCCTGCTGATAAAAACGCTAATATCTCATACCCTGGGGAACGTGTTCTTCAAACCAGAGCAAAAAACCTATCAGATGGGATTCCTGTTTTAGAGTCGGTATGGAATGAAATTATTGGTTAATTTTTTGGTAAAATAGTCAAAATAACTCGCTTGTAGCTCGACATTGCCGGGCTACCCTTATCGGTCACCTTCAATATAAAATGTAAGGTTTTTGGACTATCTACTTCCGGGACTGTAAAATCATGCTGATTATATAAATTTTCAGCTTGTCCCCCAAAACCTATTTTTCCCTTAAACGTCCCTGCTTCTAAATAAGGGAACCACCAGTAGGACATACTATCCCCATCAGGATCGTAGGTACCTTTCGCATCCAAATCAATTTTATCACCGGAATGAACCGTTAGTTCATCCGGAATCGTTAATTGAATAATAGGCGCATGATTCGCCTCCTCATAGGATTTGAAAGTCCAATCCATTCTTGCGGCAAAATCTCGTTGAAAATCATCTCTCCAACGCCATAAACTAACCCAATTATTCTTAAATACAATACTATCCTTACGAATAGACTGCCCAAATTCATTTGGAACTCGCGGATTGAATTCATCATCAGCATTGGTCCAGATCGCACGAGTCTCTTGTTCAATTGGCACACCTCCAGTTGCCTGATTTTGAGTTGGTATTTCCGTGGGTAAATAATATTCATATCGACCTCCCCAGCCTCCCCAATTAGGTTTTTCAGGATTATTCAAGCCATTCGGAATCAAATTCAAATAAGCTGGCGTATCTCCCTCCATTCCATAGGCCACATCTGGATACATTGCTCCCAAAGGACCATGATTTTGCTGAATATTTTCCGCCAACCAAGAATTCGAAATGGTGGTATTATCTATACCTTTAATGGGACGATTAATCGCTATCCAAGTAGAACGGAAATAACCTCCAGGACTTACAATAAAAAATAAATCCGGAAAATTATTCCGTATCCAAATACCGCTATCATCCTGATCTGAAATGGTATAAACTCTTAATTTAGCAATTATTTCTTTTAATTCATTCTTTGTACGCGTCTCCCTTAATTTCCATAAAGCTTGGGCTAAGGTATTCGGTCCTCCCCAAACAGAAATATAGATTGGACGATCATCCTCTCGGTCAATCACTTCAATAATTTTTTCTGAACCCTCAGAATCATGTCCCTTTCCCACTGCTGCCATTCCATAAATAGGAAGGCCCTTTGAAACGATAGAATTTAAATAATCAGCACTTGGAAAACCTGCTTCATGCTTCAATAAATTCGATTGAACCTTTCCATATGCATTAATAATTTCATGCATGGATTCTGGCACAACCTTTTTCCTTTGATGCGTAGAAGTTGTGGCAATTAATGCTTCAATATCAATTTTATTGGAATATAATAATAAACGCACTAGGGATTGAGAATCATCTGGATCGGCCTCAATATCCGATAATACCACCAAACGATGATTTTGAGATTGAGTGAATGCATTTAAATTGAATACTAAAAAAAATAGAAAAGAATAAATTAGTTTTTGGTTCATTTTTATA
>JBJOIA010000276.1:0-8359 GCA_046047395.1 Bacteroidota bacterium
AAATGGACCATAAATTCCTCCAGCTTGAAATTCACCCATTCTTTCTTTGATATTCTCTGGAATATTTGAATAGGTTAGACCATAAGGGATTTTTTCATCTGAATTTAATGCAGCAAAAGCGGAATCATTCGGAGCTGTTGCTAAATCTTTTGCTAATTGTCTAATCTCAGATAAAAATCCAGTAGAATCTTCTTTTGTTGGAATAACTGGGAAGGTAACATACTGAATTGAACGAGAATTATATCCTGGGAACATTTTTTTATGATTCGAAAGATATTTCTCTAATTGAGATTCTTCGATTTTTACGCTTGAATCTGGAATTGAATAGAATGGAACAAATACAAATTTTGCGTTAAAATTCGTGTTTTGGGATAAATACTCCTTTTCAGCTTCTTTTTGAGAAACATAATTCGATAAACGAATTAAATTCTCATATTTTGTTTTCTGACGATCCTTGATTAATTGTTGCTCAAAATTAGCCCAAGCTTGTTGTTGTTCTACTGGTAAAGTTTTTAAATTACTCAAAAACTGGTTGATATAAGCTAGATCTAATTCTCCAGTGGAAGGATTGGTAAATTGCTGACGAACCGCTGGGTGAATATTTTTTCCAGTAACCATGTCCGTTAATTCTTCTGCAGAAACACGAATACCTAGAGCATCATATTCTTTTTTGTAAGCAATATCTACAATTAATTGATTCCAAATTTGATTTCTTATTTGTTGTTGATCGGCCACCGATGGTGCTTGACCAGTTTGAGCAGTGAATCCACTGATTGCTTCTTCTACCTTTTTTTGGTATTCCTGGATTTTAATATCTTGTCCAGAGATTTCTCCTACTGTTGTACGATCATCCCCTCCAAATAATGAGGAATTTCCTGAGAAAATATCACTTCCTACTAAAAATAAAACCAAACTGATTGCGATTGCTCCTGCTGCAATTCCCGACTTCTCTCTAATTTTTGTAATTAACGCCATTGAAATTTATATAATTAAATATTTATTAGTCTTTTTATAATTTTAAAGAAACGCAAAATAATCTAATTTATCTTGAAAAAACAAGTTAGATTATTATTTAGCTAAAACTTCTTTTAAACTTTCTAGAAAAATATCTGATTCCTTTTCTGAAATACCTAGGCTAGGTAGTAATCTAATGGTATTTGAGCCTGCATTTCCGCAGAAAATATTCTTTTCTAATAATAATTCTTTTACTACTTCTTTTTGAGGTTTTTCAATATCTATGCCGATCATTAAACCTCTTCCTCTTACTTGGTTTACCCCTGGGATTGAAATTACTTCATTCATGATATAATTTCCAATTTTAAAGGCATTCTCAACTAAATTTTCCATTTCAATAATTTCCAATACAGCAATTCCTGCTGCACAAGCCAAGGGATTTCCTCCAAAAGTGGTTCCTAGCATTCCATAGTATGCTTCAATTTTTTTAGAAATTAAAACTCCGCCGATAGGAAAACCATTTCCCATTCCTTTTGCAGTCGTAATTATATCAGGATATACCTGATAATATTGATGCGAGAAGAATTTTCCTGATCTTCCATAACCACATTGTACCGAATCAAAAATTAATAAGGCTCCAACTTCATCACATTTTCTTCTTAAAGCTTTAAGAAATTCCTCCTCCGCAACATTTATTCCTCCAACTCCTTGAATGCCTTCAACTATTACCCCAGCAGTTTGTTCATCTATTTCAGATAAATCAGACCATTCATTAAAGGGTAAAATTTTATTTTCATCAACCTTATTAAAAGGAGCAATTATTTTAGGATTGTCGGTGACAGATACAGCACCTGAGGTTCTACCATGGAAAGATTTACTAAATGAAATCATTTTTCTTCTTCCAGTGACAAATGAAGCAACTTTTAAGGCATTTTCATTCGCCTCGGCCCCAGAATTTACTAAGAATAAATTATAATCCTCATATCCTGATATTTTACCCAACTTTTCTGCTAAAATTTCTTGTCCAGCTAAATGAACTGAATTGGAGAAAAAACCTAATTGATCCAATTGATTTTTTATTGATTCAACATAATGAGGATGGGAATGACCTACTGAAATAACGGCATGTCCTCCATATAAATCTAGGATTTCTTTGCCATTTTTATCGAAAACATAGGCGCCTTTTCCTTTAACAAGTTCAATAGGGTATAGTGGGTAAACGTCGAATAATTTCATTTTAATTTTATTAAAAACTGGATCCTTTTAATTTTAAACCTGTATCTTCGGACCAACCCATAATTAAATTTAAATTTTGCACGGCTTGTCCGGAAGCTCCTTTCAATAAATTATCAATAATAGAAGTAATTAAAATTTGGTCACCATGTTTTTCTATATGGATAAATCCTTTATTGGTATTGACAACCTGTTTTAAATCTAAGCTATTTTCAGATAGGAATACAAATGGAGAATCCTGATAATAATCCTGATATTTTTTCTTTACTTCTTCCAGGTTCGCCGTACATTTAGTATAAATATTGGCCATGATTCCTCTTGTAAAACTACCCCTGTATGGTAGGAAATGAACTGGAATTTCAGTATTATTTTTACTTAAAACCATCCCAATTTCAATTAAATGTTGGTGGGAAAAGGGTTTGTAAATACTAATATTATTACTTCTCCATGAAAAATGTCCAGTTGCACTTAAAGATTGACCGGCTCCAGTGGACCCTGTTACTGCTGAAACATGAACGTCTTCTTTGATAAGTCCTGCAGCAGCCAAAGGTAATAAACCCAATTCGATGGAAGTTGCAAAGCAGCCAGGATTAGCAATTTTTTTGGCTTTTTTTATTTTTTCTTTTTGGAATTCACAAAGACCATAAACGAATCCATTGGATTCATCTCTGTAGTCTGTAGACAAATCAATTATGATTGTATCGTTATCAATTGAATTGGTTTCCAGGAATTTTTTGGATTCCCCATGGCCAGCGCAAAGAAAAAGCGCATCTACTTTTTGAATATCTTTACTAAATACCAAATCCGTTGAACCAAGTAGGTCTGTATGGATTGAATAAACTGGTTTTCCTGCTTGTGAATTTGAATTGACAAAGGCGATATTAATATGGGGGTGATTGATTAATAATCTGAGTAGTTCACCTCCGGTATAACCTGCTCCACCTACTATCCCAATTTGTTTTTTCATTTTATTGATTGTTTACTTGCTGGAAAATCATTGTCTGATTAGAAATGATTTTAGAGAAGCCTCTTACATCATCTCCACTCCAGGCATTATTCATCTCACCATAAGCACCAAACTTAGCCGACATTAAATCATAATCCGATTTACAGCCTGTAACCATAAATCTATAAGGGTGTAATTCAATTTGGACTGTTCCAGTAACATTGTTTTGTGTGTCTGCTAGGAAAGTCTCAAAATTTCTCATTACCGGATCAAGATATTGACCTTCATGCAATAAATTGCCGTACATATCACCAATGGATTGTTTCCATTGTAGTTGGTGTTTTGTAAGAACGTGTTTTTCTAATAAGTGATGGGCTTTTATAATAATAAGAGGAGCTGGTGCTTCAAATCCTACTCTTCCTTTAATTCCAATGATGGTATCTCCCACGTGAATATCTCTTCCAATTGCGAATGAAGAGGCAATTTCAGTTAACTTATTTATTGCATCTATTTTTGAATCAAAAATTTCTCCATTTATCCCAATAAATTCCCCTCTTTTAAATTCTAAACTTAATTTTTCGGGCTCAGTTTTGGTTAATTGAGATGGCCAAGCCTCCTCTGGAAGGTATCCATCAGAAGTTAAGGTTTCTTTTCCGCCAACAGATGTTCCCCATAAACCTTTATTGATTGAATAAGTTGATTTATGCCATTCTTGAACAACTCCTTTTGAAATAAGATAATTTATTTCAGCCTCCCGGGATAATTGCATATCACGAATAGGAGTAATAATTTCGCATTCAGGTGCTAAAATTCTAAAAACTACATCAAATCGTACCTGATCATTTCCTGCTCCTGTAGATCCATGTGCTATTGCTTTTGCACCCATTTGGGCAGCATATTTTGCAATGGCAGTAGCCTGGAAAACTCTTTCTGCAGATACAGATAGGGGATAAGTATTATTTTTTAATACATTTCCAAAAACTAAAAATTTGATACAATTTTCGTAGTATTCATTTGTTACATCCAAGGTCACATGAGATACTACACCCAAATTATAGGCTTTTTCTTCTATTTCTTTTAATTCCTTCTCATTAAATCCTCCTGTATTTACCAATGCGGAATGCACTTCTAAATTTTTCTCTTCTGATAAATATTTTACACAAAAGGATGTATCCAATCCACCACTAAATGCTAATATTACTTTTTCTTTATTCATCTTAATTTTTTCCCTTTCCTCTGGGCTTTAATAGTTTTTGTTTAAAATTATTCAATTTTTCTAATACTTTAGCATTAGTTTGAATTAACCATTTTTCCTTTTCTTCTTTTGGTTCCTCAGATTTTAATTCTTTTTTTGCATTCTCTTTGGCAATTTCCTCTGGATCGTACATCATACCCGTACATAGACAAATCTTACCTTGAGTTCTAGAAAGAATATCGAAATTTACGCATGTTTGACAGCCTTTCCAAAATTCTTCGTCAACAGGGAGTTCTGAAAAGGTAGTAGGTTCATAACCTAAATCTGAATTTATCTTCATTACAGCCAGGGAAGTAGTAATTCCAATTAATTTTGCATCCGGATATCTTTCTCTAGATAAATTAAAAGCTTTCTTTTTTACTTCCTTTGCAACGCCAAATTGTCTATAATCTGGTTTTACAATTAAACCTGAATTGGCGACAAATTTGCCATGTCCCCAGGTTTCAATATAACAAAAGCCAACAAAATCGCCAGTTTCATTATCTGTGGCGATAATAGCTTTCCCCTCCTCCATCTTTTTAATTAGATATTCTGGAGTTCTTTTTGCAATTCCAGTTCCTCTGGCTTTTGCGGATTCTTCCATTTCCTTAGATATAGATTCTGCTAACGAAAAATGGGTGGAGTTGGCAACCTGAATTGTATAAGGTTTCATTAAAGTATGTGAAATAAGAATTTAATAGGATAAATGGATAAAGGGTAACATCTAAAGATTAGATGCGAATAGTAAAGTACCTACGTCGTCGTAAATTATTTGCGCAAAAATTATCCAATTGGTTCATCAATTTTAAAATTTATAAATTCTTATAAAGACCAATACTACAAAGTTTATCAATTTGCATTAAAAAAACAATAATGTTTGCTTTAAATAATTTAACTTTGTTTTTTATATGAAAAAACCAATAATTGTAATCAAGTTCGGGTCATCTATTATTACTCAGTCTTCTGGTGAAGTAAATGAAGGTGTTATTGCTCAAATTGCTCAGGAAATAGCTGAAATTCAAAAGGTTTATCATATTGTAATAGTTTCTTCAGGGGCAGTAGCAGCGGGGAAATCCGCCATAAAAAATTATAAGGGGAGCTTATTAGAAAGAAAAGCAGCGGCTTCAATTGGTAATCCAAGGCTGATTTCAATTTATAACGATTATTTTCATGAATATGGGATTTCAATTGCTCAATCCTTGTGTGAGCGTCACCATTTTTCCCAAAGAAATCAGTTTCTCCAATTAAAAGAAACCTATCAAGAATTGTGGGAAAATAATATTATTCCTATCGCCAACGAGAATGATTTGGTTTCAAATTTGGAAATAAAATTTTCTGATAATGATGAATTAGCAACTTTAATTGCTGCAGGATTTGGAGCGGAAAAATTATTGATTGCAACTTCAGTGGGCGGTTTGTTGGATTCAAATAAGCATATTATTCCCCAGGTTAAAAAAATTGATTCCTCGATTTTATCTTTAGTGAGTAAAGAAAAGTCAAATTTGGGTTTAGGAGGGATGATTTCAAAGCTTACCTTTACGAAAATGGCGAATCGTCTTGGAATAAAGGTGATAATATTTGGAATGAAAGAGGAGAGAGCCATTCTGCGGGCGGTAAATGAGGAGATAGGAACGGTATTTTTGCCTCAAAAAGCAAGCTTATCTTCTCGCCAGAAATGGTTGGCATCGGGTTCATTAATTGCAGCCAAGGTTATTATAGATGAAGGTGCTGTCAATGCACTTGCGAATCGTAAAAGTTTATTGTCTGTAGGTGTAAAGGAATATATTGAAAATTTTGAAGAAGGAGAGGTGATTGAAATTTTAGATCTAAATAAAGAATTAATCGCGATAGCCCAGGCTTCAAATTCTTTGAATAATATAAAGGCGGGAGCAAAGGAAATTGCCCACGCCAATGATATCGTATTATTTTAATTTAAGGAATAATAATTGCATTTCCTGAGAGGATATCTTGTTCTACAACCTTGTATTTTACATTTTCCTTTTTAGAACCATCTTTGTATTGAACATTTACCCTCTGGTTTCTATCGGCAATTTTCTCTGCTTGCCTTGGTGCAACTTTTTCCTGATTAATCTGACTTGGATCGTGATATTCTGGTTTTGCCTTAGATGCTCCTACATTACTTACCAAGGAGGAAATCGATTCGGCCTTATTTTCACTTAGTTTTGGCGCTTGAGTTTTAGGCTTTTGTTGAGTAGAATTTGTTTCCTGGATTTGAGGAATATTTGCCTTCAATAAGAAACTAATTGTATCAACATTTACTTTTGCAATGAATTTTTGGAATAATTCTACTGCCTCAAATTTATAAATTAATAAAGGATCTTTTTGCTCAAAAACTGCATTTTGTACGGATTGTTTTAAATCGTCCATTGCCCTTAAATGCTCTTTCCATTCCTGGTCAATTAAAGATAATGTAATAAATCTTTCCATTTCCCCTACAACCTCTTTTCCTTTCGTATCAATGGTTTTTTGAGCATCTACAATGATTGCCGTGGTAATCATTCCATTTGAAATAGGAACCTGTAAGCCTTTATAACCCTGACGCAAAGCTTCCTGTGCCACTGGAACTACTTTCTCACTGATTAAGTTATTCTTATCCAAATAATGCTTTTCTGCTGCTAAATATAATTCATTTACTTTCTTGTCATGGTTCAAGCCCCCAAATTCTTCAGCGGTGAAGGGCGGTTCCATTCCTAAAACTTCAATTACCCGTAACTCTAATTCTTCGAAATTAGAATAAGAATTGACAATATCCTGTACAACATCGAAAATTGTATTGATAATATCTAAGGATAGTCTTTCTCCAAATAATGCATTCTGACGTCTTTTGTAAATAGCATTTCTTTGGAAATTCATTACATCATCATATTCCAATAAACGCTTACGTACACCAAAATTATTTTCTTCAACCTTTTTTTGTGCCCTTTCAATAGATGAAGTAATCATCGAATGTTGTATTACTTCTCCTTCTTCCATTCCCATTCTATCCATTACCTTAGAGATTCTATCTGAACCGAATAGACGCATAAGGTTATCCTCTAAAGAAACAAAAAACTGTGATGAACCAACATCTCCCTGACGGCCAGATCTTCCCCTTAATTGTCTATCTACTCGTCTGGATTCATGTCTTTCGGTACCTACAATTGCTAATCCACCTGCTGCTTTAGATTCTGGACTCAGTTTAATATCTGTTCCTCTACCAGCCATATTCGTTGCGATTGTCACCTTTCCGCTTTGGCCTGCCTCTGCAACAATATCCGCCTCTCTAGCATGTTGTTTTGCATTTAAAACATTATGAGGAATTTTTCTTAAGGTTAATAATTTTGAAATAATTTCAGAATTCTCAACGGAAGTTGTACCTACTAAAACAGGCCTTCCTTCTGCTACTAATTCTTGAATTTCTTGTGATACAGCATTGTATTTTTCACGAATTGTTTTATAGACCTTATCTTGATGATCTTTTCTTTGTATCGGACGATTGGTTGGAATTGAAACAACATCCAATTTATAGATAGTCCAGAATTCTCCTGCCTCAGTTTCTGCCGTACCAGTCATACCCCCTAATTTATGGTACATTCTGAAGTAATTCTGAAGGGTAATCGTTGCATAGGTTTGTGTGGCATCTTCTACCTTCACATGTTCTTTTGCTTCTATAGCTTGGTGCAGACCATCAGAATATCTTCTTCCTTCCATTACACGGCCAGTTTGCTCATCAACAATTTTTACCTTGCCATCCACAATGATATATTCCGTATCTTTTTCAAATAGGGTATAGGCTTTTAATAATTGATTTACCGTATGAATTCTTGCTGCTTTATTATTATAATCATCAATTAAACTTTCCTTGGCTCCTAAACGGTCAGCATCAGTTAAAGCAGTATTTTTATCAATCTTATTTAAATCAATACTTAAATCAGGAAGAATAAAGAATTGACTATCGCCGGAATTTTGACTAAGGAATTCCAAGCCTTTTT
>JBJOIA010000277.1:0-11906 GCA_046047395.1 Bacteroidota bacterium
TCCGTGTTAGACTATCCGGATTTTTTGGATATCCAATTAAAGTCCTTTCAAGATTTTTTTCAGTTAGAAACGCCGGCAGACAGCAGAACTGACGAGGGATTATTTAAAGTATTTGCGGAGAATTTCCCTATTTCGGATTCTCGTGAAAACTTTGTTTTATCCTTTGTAGATTATTCGGTAGATCCTCCAAAATACTCAGTGGATGAGTGTATTGATAGGGGTTTGACGTATTCTGTACCCTTAAAAGCGAAATTACGTTTAGATTGTAATTTTGCAGATAACGAAGATTTTGAGACAATCGAGCAAGAAGTATTTTTAGGAAATATTCCTTATATGACTGAGCGAGGATCTTTCGTAATCAATGGTGCGGAAAGAGTAATTGTATCCCAATTACATCGTTCTCCAGGTGTATTCTTTGCACAATCAAAGCATACAAACGGAACTAAATTATATTCTGCGAGAATTATTCCTTTCAAAGGTTCTTGGATTGAATTTGCAACAGACGTAAATAACGTAATGTATGCTTATATCGATCGTAAGAAGAAGTTCCCAGTTACTGTTTTATTAAGAGCAATTGGTTACGGAAACGATAAAGATATTTTAGATTTATTTGGCTTAGCTGAAGAAATTAAAGTAGACAAGAAAGCTGCAAAAACGATCATTGGAAGAAGATTAGCTGCGAGAGTTTTAAAAACTTGGCAGGAGGATTTCGTAGACGAGGATACAGGTGAGGTAGTTTCCATCGACCGTAATGAAATTTTAATTGAAAGAGATACAATTATTACGGAGGCAGAAGTAGAAACTATTATGGAATCTGGCTCAGAGACAATCATCTTACACAGGGATGATGTTAACGTAACAGATTATAATATCATTTACAATACATTACAAAAAGATACTTCAAACTCTGAAAAAGAAGCGGTAGAAGTAATCTATAAGCAGTTGAGAAATACGGAAGCACCGGATGAGCAAACTGCAAGAGATATTATTCAAAATTTATTCTTCTCTGACAAGCGTTATGACTTAGGAGAAGTTGGACGATATAGAATTAATAAGAAATTAGGATTAGAAATTGATTCTGAAACCAAGGTATTAACGAAGGAAGATATTATTTCAATTGTTAAATATTTAATTGGTTTAATTAATTCTAGAGCGGTAGTGGATGATATTGACCACTTATCAAATCGTCGTGTTAGAACTGTAGGCGAGCAGCTATACACTCAATTTGGAGTAGGATTAGCAAGAATGGCTCGTACTATCAAGGAGAGAATGAACGTAAGAGATAATGAAGATTTCAAGCCAGTTGATTTGATCAATGCAAGAACTTTATCATCCGTTATTAATTCATTCTTTGGTACAAACCAGCTTTCTCAGTTCATGGATCAAACAAATCCTTTAGCAGAGATTACAAATAAAAGAAGAATGTCGGCTTTAGGGCCAGGTGGACTTTCAAGAGAAAGAGCGGGATTTGAGGTGCGTGACGTTCACTATACTCACTATGGTAGACTTTGTACAATTGAGACGCCGGAAGGACCAAACATTGGTTTGATCTCTTCTTTATGCGTTCATGCGAAGGTAAATAAAATGGGTTTCATTGAAACTCCATACCGTAAGGTTTCTGAAGGAAAGGTAAAGGAAGATGCTGAAATTGAATATTTAACAGCAGAAGAGGAAGATGGTGTAAATATCATCCAGGCGAATGCTCCATTAGATATTACAACTGGTACATTCCTTAAAGATCGTGTTAAGGCAAGATTTGAAGGAGACTTCCCATTAGTAACTCCAGATGAGGCTACTTATATGGACGTTGCACCAAACCAGATTGTTTCGGTTGCTGCATCGATGATTCCTTTCTTGGAGCATGATGATGCAAACCGTGCCTTGATGGGATCGAACATGCAGCGTCAGGCAGTACCTTTATTAAAGCCTGAGGCTCCGATTGTTGGTACTGGTTTAGAGCATAGAGTAGCGATTGATTCAAGAACTTTAGTTGTTGCTGAGGGAGAAGGTGTGGTTGAATATGTTGATTCAAAGAAAATTGTAATCAATTATAGCCAAACTGAAGATGAGGAATTAACTACTTTCAATTCATCTGTAAAAACATATGAATTAATTAAATTTAGAAGAACCAACCAAGATACTACCATAAACTTAAAGCCGATTGTTAAAAAAGGACAGAAAGTTTCTAAGAACCAAGCATTATGTGAAGGTTATGCTACACAGCAAGGTGAATTGGCATTAGGTAGAAACATGAAGGTTGCTTTCATGCCTTGGCAAGGATATAATTTTGAAGATGCGATTGTAATCTCTGAAAAAGTAGTAAGAGATGATATCTTTACTTCAATTCATATTGAAGAATTTGAATTAGAAGTAAGAGATACAAAGCGTGGAGAAGAGGAATTAACTTCAGAAATCCCGAACGTATCTGAGGAAGCAGTTAAAAACTTAGATGAAAACGGAATTATCCGTGTAGGTTCTGAGGTAAAAGAAGGAGATATCTTAATCGGTAAAATTACACCAAAGGGAGAATCTGATCCTACCCCAGAAGAAAAATTATTACGCGCAATCTTTGGAGACAAAGCAGGCGATGTAAAAGATGCTTCTAAAAAAGCTTCTCCATCTTTAAGAGGTGTTGTAATTGACACTAAATTATTCTCTCGTCCGAAAAAAGACAAAGAAGAAAGAGATAAGGCGAAAGCTGAATTGAAGAAGTTAATGAAGGAATATAGCCAGGATTTAATTGAATTAAAGAAAATCATGGTTGAGAAGACAGTAAAATTATTGTCTGGTAAAACTTCAAAAGGAATCAATCATAAATTTGGTGCTACAATTGTTGAAAGCGGAGTTAAATTTACTGCTAAAAACATTGAAGACTCATTATTCCCAGAGAAAAATCTTTACAGAGATGAGTCTACTTATGCAGTTCCAGAAGAGGCAAATTTAATTGCTGATTTAATGTTGGAAGATTCTACTTCTGATGAGAAGACAAATAAATTATTAGTAAACTTAGTTAAGAACTATAATATTCGCAGAAACGAGATTGCAGGTAGATTCAAGAGAGAAAGATTTGCAATTGAAGTTGGAGATGAATTACCAGCGGGTATTGTGAAATTAGCGAAAGTATATATTGCTAAGAAACGTAAATTAAAAGTAGGTGATAAAATGGCGGGTCGTCACGGTAATAAGGGTGTAGTTGCTCGTATTGTACGTGAAGAAGATATGCCATTCCTAGAGGATGGAACACCAGTAGATATCGTATTGAATCCACTTGGGGTACCTTCTCGTATGAACATCGGTCAGATTTATGAAACTGTATTGGCTTGGGCTGGAGAAAAATTAGGAAAGCGTTATGCTACTCCAATTTTCGACGGTGCAACTGAGGCAGAGGTGGCAGCAGAATTAAAGGCTGCTAATTTACCTGATTGGGGTAGAACCTATTTATACAATGGTTTAACAGGTGAGCGTTTTGACCAGCCAGTAACAGTAGGTATTATCTACATGTTGAAGTTGGGTCACTTAGTGGACGACAAGATGCACGCTCGTTCAATCGGTCCATACTCATTAATTACACAGCAACCATTAGGAGGTAAAGCTCAATTTGGTGGACAGCGTTTTGGTGAGATGGAGGTTTGGGCTTTAGAGGCCTTTGGAGCATCTCATATTTTACAGGAAATTTTAACTGTAAAATCGGATGACGTGATTGGTAGAGCGAAAGCTTATGAAGCCATTGTTAAGGGTGAGAATTTACCTAAGCCGAATATTCCAGAATCTTTCAATGTATTGATTCATGAATTAAGAGGTTTAGCATTAGAAATCACTCTAGGATAAAAAGGGAAAATCCCGAATTAATTTTCATTTTCATTAAAAAGATTCGAAAATGTCATTAACTAAGACAAAAAAATTGAACAGCGATTTCCAAAAGGTGACCATTTCATTGGCGTCTCCGGAATCTATTTTAGAAAGTTCAAATGGGGAGGTTACACAACCTGAAACCATCAATTATAGAACCTATAAGCCCGAAATGGGAGGTTTATTCTGCGAAAGAATTTTCGGTCCAACAAAAGACTGGGAATGTCATTGTGGAAAATATAAAAGAATTCGTTATAAAGGAATTATTTGTGACCGTTGCGGGGTTGAAGTTACCGAGAAGAAGGTAAGAAGAGAAAGAATGGGTCATATTGAATTAGTAGTTCCTGTAGCTCATATCTGGTATTTCAGATCATTACCTAATAAGATTGGTTATATGTTAGGTTTATCTACTAAGAAATTAGACCAGATTATTTATTACGAAAGATATGTGGTAATCCAGCCAGGTGCTTATGCAGCTGAAGGAGAACTAGGTTCTGAGTACATGGATTTCCTAACGGAAGTAGAATATTTAGATATCTTGGATAAATTACCAAGAGAGAACCAACATCTTTCTGATGATGATCCAAATAAATTCATCGCTAAAATGGGAGCAGATGCATTAAATATGTTATTGTCTCGCATTAATTTAGAGGATTTATCTGCAGATTTACGTCATAGCGCTGATAACGAAACTTCACAACAAAGAAAAGCTGAGGCTTTAAAGCGTTTGAAGGTAGTAGAAGCATTCCGTGAGTCTGAAGGAAGAATTGAAAATCGTCCGGAATGGATGGTAATCAAAATGGTTCCAGTTATTCCACCAGAATTGCGTCCTTTAGTACCTTTAGATGGTGGTAGATTTGCAACATCTGATTTAAATGACCTTTACAGAAGAGTAATTATCAGAAATAATCGTTTGAAGAGATTAATCGAGATTAAAGCTCCAGAGGTAATCTTAAGAAACGAGAAAAGAATGTTGCAGGAGGCGGTAGATAGTTTATTTGATAATTCAAGAAAAGTAAATGCTGTTCGTTCAGAAGGAAATAGAGCTCTGAAGTCTCTATCCGATATGTTGAAAGGAAAGCAAGGACGTTTCCGTCAGAACTTATTAGGTAAGCGTGTAGATTATTCTGGACGTTCGGTTATCGTAGTTGGTCCGGAATTGAAGATGCACGAATGTGGTTTACCAAAAGATATGGCTGCTGAATTATTTAAGCCATTTATTATTAGAAAATTAATTGAAAGAGGAATCGTAAAAACGGTTAAGTCTGCAAAGAAAATCGTTGATAAAAAAGATCCAGTAGTTTGGGATATTTTAGAAAATGTAATGAAAGGACATCCGGTATTATTAAACCGTGCTCCAACATTACACCGTTTAGGTATCCAGGCTTTCCAACCTAAATTAATTGAAGGTAAAGCTATTCAGTTACACCCATTAACATGTACAGCATTTAATGCCGATTTTGATGGTGACCAGATGGCAGTTCACGTACCACTTGGACACGAGGCGGTATTAGAAGCGTCATTATTAATGTTAGCATCGCATAATATCCTTAACCCAGCAAATGGTGCACCTATTACAGTACCATCTCAAGACATGGTTTTGGGTCTATATTATGTTACTAAGGGAAGAAAATCAACTGAGGATCATCCAGTAAAAGGTGAAGGTGGTAAATTCTACGGATTTGAAGAAGTGGTTATTGCATTAAATGAAGGCAAACTATCTAAGCATGCTAATATCACAGTTAAGGCAAACGTAAGAAAAGAGGATGGTACTTTAGAGCAGAAAATGGTAGAAACTGTTGCTGGTAGAGTATTATTCAATCTTTGCGTTCCTGAGGAAGTAGGATATATCAATGAATTATTGACTAAGAAGAAATTACAGCAAATCATTGCGCAAGTATTCAAAATTTGTGGTGTAGCTAGAACAGCTCAATTCTTAGATGATATCAAAGAATTAGGATTCCAGCAAGCATTCACAGGTGGACTTTCAATGGGTATTGGCGATATTGCTATTCCAGAGGAGAAAGCTTCCTTAGTGAAGAAGGCACAAGATGACGTTCAAGCAGTTTGGGATAATTACTTTATGGGACTTATCACAGACAATGAGCGTTATAACGCAGTAATTGATATTTGGACGAAGGTTAACTCTAAAATCACTGAAACTTTAATGAAGCAGATGGAAGAGGATAACCAAGGTTTCAATGCTATTTATATGATGATGCACTCTGGAGCCAGAGGTTCAAGAGAGCAAATTCGTCAGTTAGGTGGAATGAGAGGTTTAATGGCTAAGCCACAAAAGAACTTACAAGGTTCTGTAGGTGAAATCATTGAAAACCCAATTTTATCTAACTTTAAAGAAGGATTAGACGTATTAGAATACTTTATTTCAACCCACGGTGCACGTAAAGGTTTAGCGGATACTGCCCTTAAAACTGCCGATGCTGGTTATTTAACTCGTCGTCTTCATGATGTTGCACAAGATGTAATTGTTAATGAGGAAGATTGTGGTACTCTTAGAGGAATTGCTGTTTCAGCATTAAAAGATAATGATGAAATTATCGAGCCATTAGGAGAAAGAATTCTTGGTAGAGTTTCTGTACATGATGTAATTGATCCTATTACCAATGAGGTTTTAATCCAATCTGGAGAATTAATTACAGAGGATTTAGCAAATAAAATTGAAGAAACAGCGGTTGAAGAAGTTGAAATCAGGTCAGTATTAACCTGTGAAACAAAAGACGGAGTTTGTGCTAAATGTTATGGTAGAAACTTATCAACAGGCCGTATCGTTGAAAGAGGTGAGGCAGTAGGTGTTATTGCATCTCAATCAATTGGTGAGCCTGGAACTCAGTTAACACTGAGAACTTTCCACGTGGGTGGTACAGCACAGAACGTTTCCTTAGATGCAACAATCAAAGCTAAATTTGATGGTGTAATTAAGTTCGAAGAAGTTCGTTTTGTAAGCTCAACAGATGCTGAAGGTAATGATGTAAATATCATTATGGGACGTTCTGGTGAGGTTCAAATCGTGAATCCAGAAAACAATCAAATCCTGATGGCAAACAACGTTCCATACGGTTCTTATTTAAGAGTTAAGGATGGACAAAAAGTGAGCAAAGGAGATGAGATTTGTGCATGGGATCCATATAATGCAGTAATTTTATCTGAGGCTGAAGGTAAGATAGCATTTGAATCTATTGAAGAAAATGTTACCTACAAAGAGGAGGCAGATGAACAAACTGGATTAAGAGAAAAAGTAATTACTGAATCAAAGGATAAAACGAAAAACCCTTCTGTAATTGTAACAACAAAATCAAAAGAAGAAATTACTTATAACCTACCTGTTGGTGCTCGTTTAACTATCAACGAGAAAGATACAGTTAAGGCCGGACAAGTTCTTGCGAAGATTCCAAGAGCAGCTGGTAAAACTAAGGATATTACGGGAGGTCTTCCAAGAGTAACCGAATTATTTGAAGCAAGAAATCCTTCAAATCCTGCGGTTGTTTCTGAAATTGATGGAGTAATTTCTTACGGAACAATTAAGAGAGGTAATAGAGAAATCATTGTTACTCCTAAAGAAGGAGAAGCTCGTAAATATTTAGTGCCTTTATCTAAATTTATCTTAGTTCAAAATAATGACTTCGTAAAAGCAGGTATGCCTTTATCAGATGGAGCTATTACACCAAATGATATCCTGAAAATTAAAGGACCAACTGCTGTTCAAGAATATCTAGTAAACGAAATCCAAGATGTATATCGTCTACAAGGGGTAAAAATCAATGATAAGCATATTGAATGTATCGTTCGTCAGATGATGCAAAAAGTTGAAATCGTTGATGCAGGAGATACTACCTTCTTGGAAGGACAAAACGTGGATAGATTCGCATTCCGTGAGGAAAATGATAAGATTCTTGACATGAATGTTATTACTGATGCAGGAGATTCTGAAAAATATAAAGCAGGAGCTATTATCTCTGCAAGAGCATTAAGAGATGAAAATTCTAGCTTGAAGCGTAGAGACCTTAAAGTAATGAAAGTACGTGATGCTAAACCAGCTGTATCTACTATCAACTTACAAGGTATTACTCAGGCTTCTTTAGGTACAGAATCTTTCATTTCAGCAGCTTCCTTCCAGGAGACTACGAAGGTATTATCTGAAGCTTCAATTAGAGCGAAGGAAGATACATTGAATGGTCTTAAGGAAAATGTAATTGTTGGTCACCTTATTCCTGCTGGAACGGGTATCAGAAAATATGGTAATTATATTATCAATTCTGCCGAAGAAATCAAGGAATTAGGAGGCGATAAAGAAGTAGCTGTTGAAGCTAATGCAAAAGTATCTGCAGAATCCTAAAGATTTATAACTTAATACGAAAAACCCCTTCTTGAAAGGGGTTTTTTTATAAATTGAATAAAATTTAAACCTATCCAAACTCTAATTAAATAATAAAATGGAAAACAAAAATCAAAACGATCCAAATCAATTAAATATTGAATTACCAGAAGATATTGCGGAAGGTAATTATGTAAACCTTGCATTCATTGCACATTCTCAATCAGAATTTGTTATGGATTTCATTCGTATTCTCCCAGGAATTGCAAAAGGAAAAGTAAAATCTCGCGTGGTTATGTCGCCCGATCATGCCCAACGTTTTCTGATGGCCCTAAAAGATAATCTAAAAAAATACGAAGAAACGTTCGGAACAATTTCAGAAATTGATGATTCTAAGAACAATATCCCTATGAATTATAACGGCCCTATTGGTGAAGCATAATTATTAGTGAAGAGGGAAGAGTGAAAAGGGAGATTTAATAATTAAGTTCGTAACTCGTAGTTCGTAACTCGTAGTTCGTAGTTCCATGTAAATAACTAACCAATTATTAGTAAATCTAGGGTAATATCCGCTTTTATAAATAAATATAAATTAGATTCTATGGCTTTATTGAATAAAGAATTCGTAGCAAATAAAAAACTATTAAACAACCCTGAAAAAATATTGCAATTTGGTACAGGTGTACTATTAAGAGGCCTTTGTGATTATTTCGTAGATAAAGCTAATAGAAATAATATTTTTAATGGTAGAATTGTAATAGTAAAATCTACTTCAAGAGGAGGAACTGCAGATTTTGATGATCAAGATTGTTTATATACCCATACGATTAGAGGAATAAAAGACGGGAAAGAGGTCAATGAAGATATCATCAATAGTTCTATTTCTCGAGTTATTACTCCATCACAAGATTATTCATCCTACCTAGAATGTGCCAAAAACCCTGAAATGCGTATCGTCATTTCAAACACTACGGAAGTAGGAATTCAATATAAAGAAAGAGATAATCTTCTGGATGCTTGTCCAGATTCATTTCCTGCTAAACTAACCGCTTTCCTTTATACAAGATGGAAACATTTTAATGGATCTAAAGATTCGGGAATGGTTATAATTCCAACAGAATTAATATTAAATAACGGTTCTTTCCTAAAAGAAATCGTATTAAAAATTGCCAACGAACATAAACTTGAGGCCTCTTTCATTGATTGGTTGAATACAGAAAATCATTTTTGTGATTCCCTTGTAGACAGAATTGTACCTGGGAAACCGAATGATGAGGATTTAAAAATCCTTACCGATCAATTAGGTTATGAAGATAATTTACTAATTCAATCTGAACCCTATGCTTTATGGGCAATTCAAGGAAATCAGAAAGTAAGGGAAATCCTTTCATTTGCAAGAATTGATGAGGGGGTCGTAGTTCAAGAAGATATTGAAATCCACCGCGAATTAAAACTTCGCTTATTAAATGGAACTCATACCTTAACTTGCGGCTTAGCCTATTTATTAGGATTTAGATTAGTAAAGGATATGATGGCAAATAGCTATTTTTCTAAATTAGTCATGAATCTCATGCTATCAGAATTAGCTCCTTCCATTCCTTATAAAGTGGATTCTAAAATATCGGATAGATTTGGTAGAATGGTATTGGATAGGTTCAAAAATCCTTTTATCAATCATAAACTTATTGATATTACGGTTCAATATTCAGCCAAAATGAAGATGAGAAATATCCCTCTTCTTTTACAATATTATAAAGTATTTAATTCTGCCCCTGAACTTTTCTGTATGGGCTTTGCTGCATACCTTAATTTTATGCACGGTGTGAAAATTGAAAATGGCCAAGTTTATGGAGAATCGAATGGAGAATTTTATCCAATCAGATGTGATAAAGCAGAATTTTTCTTAAATGAATATAAAGATTTCAATCTAGAAAGAATTTTATCCAATGTAGAATTATGGGGTACTGATCTTACTAAACTTACTGGATTTTCTGAAAAAGTGACAAAATATTTATAAAACTCTAACATGAAACCTTTTTTAAACGAAGATTTTTTACTTCATAATGATACAGCGAAAGTATTGTATCACCAATATTCTGCCAATCAGCCTATCGTAGATTATCATAACCATTTAATTCCTCAACAAATTGCTGAGGATAAACAATTTGATAATATTACGCAAATTTGGCTGTATGGAGATCATTATAAGTGGAGAGCGATGCGTACCCACGGAATTGATGAAAAATTCATTACTGGAGATGCAAGTGATGAGGAAAAATTCATGAAATGGGCGGAAACAGTGCCTTATACCATGCGTAATCCCCTATATCATTGGACTCACCTTGAACTTCAACGTTATTTTGGGGTTACAGAATTATTAAATAAAGAAAGTGCAAAAAGAATTTACGATCATTGTTCAAACTTATTAAAAACAAAAGAATTTTCTGTTAGAAATCTTTTATTAAAAATGAATGTAAAAGTACTATGTACTACTGATGATCCAACCGATGATTTAGCCTATCATAAACAAATTAAAGAAAGCGGTTTCTCCATAAAAGTATTGCCTACTTTTAGACCAGATAAGGCAATGGCTGTGGATTCTGAAGCTGATTTCCTTCAATATGTAAATAAATTATCCGCTGTTTCAGGTTTAAATATTAAAAAACTTGAAGATTTTAAGCAAGCAATAGCAGATAGACATAATTTTTTCCATGAAATGGGAGGAAGATTAAGCGATCATGGATTAGAACAAATTTATGCTGAAGATTATACAGAGGCAGAAATAGAAAGAATTTTTGAAGATTTAATTCAAGGGAAATCTATTTCAGAAAAAGAAAAATTACAATTTAAATCTGCAATGCTAGTTTATTTTGCACATTTAGATCATGCAAAAGGTTGGACGCAACAATTCCATTTAGGAGCATTAAGAAATAATAATAATAGACTCTTATCCAAATTAGGTCCAGATACCGGATTCGATTCGATTGGAGATTTTGAACAAGCTGTTTCTCTTTCTCGATTTTTAAATAAATTAGATTCAACAGATCAATTAGCGAAAACAATTCTTTACAATTTAAATCCAAGGGATAATGAATTATTCGCAACTATGACGGGCAATTTCCAGGATGGTACAATCCAAGGTAAAATGCAATTTGGCTCTGGTTGGTGGTTCTTGGATCAAAAGGATGGAATGGAAAAACAAATAAATTCCCTTTCCAATATGGGTGTTTTAGCGCATTTCGTGGGAATGTTAACAGATTCTCGCTCCTTCCTTTCTTTCCCAAGGCATGAATATTTTAGACGAATTTTATGTAACTTGATTGGTCAAGATGTAGAAAATGGAGAATTACCTCATGATATTGATTGGCTAGGTAAATTAGTAGCAGATATTTCTTATAATAATGCAGCGAAATTTTTTAAATTTTAAAAATGAAAAAATACGTAGTAAGTTTTGGTGAAGTAATGGGCAGATTTAGCCCTCCTGGTTATGGTAGAGTGGTTCAAGCAACCAATATGAATCTTACTTTCGGCGGAGGTGAAGCAAATGTTACGGCTTCTTTGGCTCATTTAGGAGTCCCTGCCAAACATGTAACCAAATTCCCCGATAATGATTTGGGAAAAGCAGCAACTGCTTATTTTCAAAAAGTTGGACTGAATATGGACCATGTAAACTATGGTGGAGACCGCCTAGGTTTATATTTTACCGAATTTGGTGCTGCACTTA
>JBJOIA010000278.1:0-4611 GCA_046047395.1 Bacteroidota bacterium
ATTCGTTAATCTCTTTTTTTCATCCCTATCCTTCGGTCTAGGATCTGGAAAGGTTATCCAAATTTCATCCACCTCTCCCTCTTCAAAAAAATCTTCAATTCGATCTATAGGAATTCTTAAAAATGCAACATTATTTAAATCCTCCCTTTGAGCAGCTAATCCCCCCGCAGCTAATCTATCCCCCTTTATATCTATTCCTAAAAAGTTATTTTCAGGAAATACTCTCCCTAGGCCAATTGAATATTCTCCCCGCCCACAACCTAATTCCAATACCAATTCCTTGTTATTCCCAAAAAAATCAGACTTCCACCGACCCTTTGAATTCTCATAAAACGCCTTAGGCGATTGAATAACCCTATCCAATTCCTTAGCAATCTCGTATTTTTTTGATTTTTTTCTCGACAAACCCTTATAATTCTTTAATTTCTGCTATGATAAAATTACTACCCGTAACAATAATTATATCTTTTTTACCTGCTTTTTTTCGTGTTTTTCTCACCGCCTCTCGTACATTCCCAAAAGATTGATATTTTTTTCCAGTTTTTTCCTCAAAGAATTCCTTTAATTCCTTCACTCCTACTAATCTCGGATTTTTACCCCCTACTAAAATGATTTCTGCTGGAATTTTAGTCAAAACCTCTACCAATTCCGTTTTTAATTTATCCTTTGATACCCCAAAAATCAAATATTTATTCCTCCCCTTATTCAATTCTAATTGCTTAGTTACAATTTCTAATCCATCTAAATTATGCGCCGTATCTGCAATAAATAAAGGGTTCTCTCCCAATATCTGCCATCTCCCCTTTAAATTTGTATTTTTTATTACATTTTTAAATCCCTTTAGAATAATTTTCTTGGAAATTTTTATCCCCTTCTCTTCATTTAATTGATCAAATAATTGAATGATTCCCCGACAATTTTTTGCCTGATAAGCACCCAATAAGCCTAATTCAAATTTCCAATTCTTCTCCCTTTTATTATCTCTAATGATGATTTTTTGATAACTTCTTTCTGTCTTGGATGAAATAATTTCAAAATTTTCCTCTGCAATTTTTATTGGTGCCCCCATTTGGGAAGCCTTTTCCATGAATACATCCCTCGTCTCCTCCCTGACCTCTGAAATGCTTACTGGACAATCCTTTTTTATTATACCCGCTTTTTCAAAAGCAATTTTATCTAAACTGTCGCCCAATATCTCCATATGATCAAAACCAATATTGGTAATTAGACATATTTCAGGTTGAATAATGTTGGTGCTATCCAATCTTCCTCCTAATCCTACTTCCACAATCGCATAATCTACTTTTTTATCTCTAAAATAATCGAAGGCCATTAATACCGACCATTCAAAAAAACTTGGATTTATTTCCTTTATCGCATCTGAATAGGTATTTACATAATTTATTACCCATTTTTTAGAAATATCCTTTCCATTTACCTTAATCCTTTCGGTAAAACTTTTTAAATGGGGTGAAGTATATAAACCTACCTTATAACCTGCTTCCTGTAAGATAGAGGCAATCATATGGGAACTGGATCCCTTTCCATTCGTGCCAGCAATATGAAAGGATTTAAACGCTTTTTCCGGATTTCCTCTTAAATCACATAAAGCCTGAATATTTTTCAAACCAGGTTTTATGGCCGATTTCCCCTGATTTTGAAAATAAGGCAATTGATTGTACAGAAATTCCGTAACCTCTGAGAACCTTGAAAACATCTTTGTTTATCTTGCTTTGACGTTAAACGATATCGTTCCACTTGAAATGGAAGATTTAATTCCTGATGAATTTGGTACAAATTTGCATTTTGCTACCGCTTCCTTATATTTTTTACTTAAGGCAATGGATAAGGTTGATTCCCTTTGTTGTAAAGAAATAATATTTCCTGAATCATCAATCTTTATATTAAAACTAATAGTTCCTGTTTCACTGGTATTATCATTTACCACCGGTGCAGATTTTAATCTCCAACCAGTAATATTAAGGGATAAGCCATTTCCTCCTCCAGTTCCTCCCCCAGAACCACCACCACTTCCTTTCGGTCCTGAATATAATCCTCCATTATTTAAATCCCCATCCAATTGTCCCTTATCTCCTACTTTTCCTATATCATCCCCATTTGAATTTCCTCCCCTTTTGGGTCTAGATTTAAATAAAGCATTATTATTGATGATAGGTTCAGCTTTTACTGGTTTCACCGATTCTTTTTCGTTTACATTAGCATTCTTGTCTACATTCTCCTCTGCTTCCTTTTCTGTAATTTTAACTGGTGAATTTTCTTTTGAACTTATCAATGCCGATTCTGAACTTTGCCTAGGTGGTTGTGGTTGATTATCCACATTTTCTGTGCTTTCTAAATCATTCGCATTATTTAAATTAGGTGACTCTAATGATTCATTAATTCCCGACCCAATATTGCTGTCTCCATAATTAATTTCAAATCCTCCAGCAGCAATTTCTATACTAGGATCTTCCGTCCAAACATTCACAGATATAATGATAAGAAATAAGGCCGCATTCACCAAAATCGTATAGGCCAATGCTTTAAGTCGATTATTCCTCTCAAAATTCTTATCAAATACCTGACTCATCTTAAAAATTTTCTAATACCCATACAGGCATATTTCTTTTTTTGTAGGTTAATTCTTTTTCTTGGGCTTGCTTTAAATTATAGGCAGAATCAATTGCAATTCTAAAATTTTCACCTAAATTTTTCTGAGGTAATATTTCAGCATGAAATCCTCTATCCTTTAATTCGGCCACACCTTTTTCTGCATAAGGAAGCGTTTTAAAACTTCCACCAATAATGAAATAGTTTGCTTCAGACTCTTTAATTCTGGTTGAAGTTTTTACAATAATCTCTTCTTTTATTTCCTTTTCTTCCGGTTGTTCAACGATTGGTTGCTCATTCACAGGCTTTTCAACTACAGATTTTTCTATAACTACGGGCTTTTCTGCTGGAATAATTTCTTCCACCTTACTGGTTCGGAAAATATCAATAGGATTAAAACTTGATTCCCAATTTTTTAAATCAGGCTCAGTTAGTATAAAGGTAAATAAAGCTCCTAAAATAAAAGTGATAGAAGCCGCCCACAATCCTGAATAAGATTCTGATGAATATTCAGCATATTCTTCCTCTTCTACTAATTCTTCCTCATTTAAATCGGCTATTTTTTCTTCTAAATTATCTTCAATAATTTCTGTTTCTGTTTCAATAGAAGTTTCTTGTTCAATGACCAACTCCAATTTATTTGAAATAGTTGGAATTTCTCCAATAGAAATTGCCTCCAATCCAAATAAACTTTTATCCAAATTGTTCTCATCATTTGGAATAAATTGAATATTGCCTTCTGAATTTAACCTAAATTCCCCCAGGTTTCCGAATCCTAATTGCTGATTATTATTTAAAAGAAAGAATAATTTATTCGAAAAAGCATCTACAATGGATTTTGCCTTTTTCTGAGAAATACCTCCCCTTTTCGCAATTTCTAGAACCAAAATACCATCATCTGCATTCAATTTCTTATTAAATGCAACCAACCTTTTCTTTGGCTCAATTTTATTCTCATTTCGATTAAAATTAAAATCGGATTCTCGAACTACAAATCCCCCAAATTGAGGCACAGTAACATAATTATGCTCAATTAATAAGTCTTCAATAAGTTCAATTACTTCATTTAATTCCATATTTCAATCTTTAAAATGTGTACGAGGCTCCTATCGTTAAGTTCAATCCCTGAACTTGATAATTGATATACCGCTGATATTTTGTCCCCAGTAAATTATTCATAGAGAGATAGGTATTTATTTTCTCATTGACTGAATAATCTAGTTTTAGGTTTAAATCAACTATACTTTTCATTTTTACAGGACCAACATTCGGACGATACCCATATAATCCACTAATATAATATAAATTTGGGGAAATTGTAATACTCTTTCTAAATTGATATTGATTGGTGAATTCTAAATTAAATTTCGGCCTTGAATAAGGTTGTTCTAAAGAACTTAATTTAGAATAATTATTGAAAATAAATTTCAAATTTGTTTTATAAGTTGGATTTACCTGATAATCAATATTTCCAGATAAATTGAATATTCCGGTTTTTTGAGTTTCATTTCCAGAATATAGAATTTCAAATTGAGAAGTATCAGCCATACTTGGAGTAAAAAAACTTAAATTTTCCAAATTGGAATAAGCTAATTTAAATTCATAGGATAAACCTTTGTCTTCAGATCCTTTAAGTCCAGCAAAAATATGAACAATTTCACGAGTATTTCTTAATTCAATATCCTTCCCTAACCATGGTAATTCAAAACTCATAGAACCCAAACTATTAAAATAGGTATTTCCTTTTATTCCGCCGTATAGGTTCAGTGAAGGCATTGCGCGATAATCTATTTGAATATTTGGGTACCAATTTACTGGATTTTTCGACAAGGATTGGTCTAAATCGCCTACAATATTCAAACCTAAATTGATTTTAATTCCATTGGTTTTATAATTGAAATTCGGTTGAAGTCGATATAAATTTCTATTAATATTCGCATTATCCTTTGTAAATTCTGAGACATATAAATCGGAATTAAAATTTACTCCCATTTCTGAATT
>JBJOIA010000279.1:0-9648 GCA_046047395.1 Bacteroidota bacterium
GGTGCGGAAATTGAATTTCCATTTTTATCCAAGACAAGTGAAGGAATAGAATTATCTGGCATGCGATTACAAGAAGCTAATAAAGCCATCAAAGCAGATCCTCCAAAACCCATCGTTTTTAAGAATTTTAGGCGTGATATTTTTTCTTCTTTTGTCATTTTGATTGTTTATTTCTTCAAAGAAAATAAAAAAAAATCAGGAAATCATTTCAGCGTCTACCAAATTGAGTTTTAAATCGACGAGCCTTCATCTATTATCGTTCTACCATAATCAATACTCGGCCAAATTCTTTCATAGAAATACATTATGACCATACCCGTAAAATTCATCAAAATAGCCTGCGACCAATTTCCGTCTACAATTGAGGTTGAAATTACGATATAGGCATTTACTGTAGCAATTAATCTCCATAAAACGGTTTTCAAAACACTTCTTGTTTTGGTTTCAATAATTTTTGACATGATAATTTCGGTTTAGCTTTATTTATTCTTTAATTTTTATAATTTGCAAAATTATTTCACTTAAAATTACAAATTTTGAAAATAGTATTATTATCCGGAGCATCAAAAGGTATTGGGAAAGCATTAGCCATTAAATTAGCCAACCTAAATTATCAATGTATTTTAATTGCACGAGATTTAGAAAAATTAAATGAAGTTGCAGAAATTGCAGCAAATAAGGGAACTCGTCCAATCATCCATGCTGGGGATATTTCCGATTCAAAATTTATTGATAAAGTAATTTCCAATACAATTGATCAATTTGGGAAAATTGATTTTGTGATTAATAATGCAGGGTTTGGAATATTTGGCCCGGTTTCATCTTATTCTGAGGAAGATTGGGATAATGTCTATGCAACAAATGTAAAGGGAACCTTTTTATTAAGTCAAAAATCTTTACCTCATTTAATAAAGGAAAAATCAGGGCATATCATAAGTATTGCTTCAGATGTTGCAAAAAGAACTTTTGGAGGTGGATCTTTATATTGTTCATCTAAATATGCTCAACATGCTTTTACCGAAGCTTTGAGAAAAGAGGTAAGAGAACATGGAATAAAAGTTTCTACTGTTTATTCTGGTTTAGTTGATACGATGTTTCATGAGGATCCTCAAGGGCATGATTCGCATAAAAATTGGTTAACAGCGGAAAATATGGCAGATAGTATATATTTTATAATGAACCAACCCAAACATGTTGTTATAGATGAATTCATGATTCATCCATTGGAACAAGATTATTAATTATGAATAAACCTAGATTAACTTTTAGCCAAATTATCAACATGAATGTTGGTTTTTTTGGAATCCAGTATTCTTTTGGCTTACAGCAAACAGCAATTGGCCCATTATATAGTTTTTTAGGGGCTAAGGAAAGTGAATTACCCATTTTATTCTTGGCTGGGCCAGTTACTGGTTTATTAATTCAGCCATTAATTGGTGCTATTTCAGATAAAACCTGGTCTCCAAAATGGGGAAGGAGAAAACCATTTTTCTTAATTGGAGCGATTTTATGTTCTCTTACCTTATTTGCATTCCCTTTTTCGAGAGAATTATGGATGGCAGCTGGTTTATTATGGATATTGGATGCAGCAAATAATACAGCCATGGAGCCTTATAGGGCTTTTATTGCGGATAAACTTCCAGAAGATCAATTGGCTAAAGGGTTTTTAACCCAAAGTTTTTTCACTGGATTGGGTATTACGCTTGCGAATGTTTCCTTGTTTCTTTTTCAAAAATACATCAATGGCCAATCTGAAGCGGGTATCCCCTATTGGGTTTATGGATCATTTTTATTTGGCAGTTTTTGTTCAATAAGTTCCGTTTTATGGTCCGTATCAAAAACTCCAGAAATCCCTCCCTCTCCGGAAGAATTGGACAAAATGCATGCAGAAAAAGGAGGATTTTTTGATCCACTTTTTGAAATTTTTTCAGCTATTAAAGAAATGCCAAAGGTTTTATGGCAATTGGCATTAGTTTATTTGTTTCAATGGTATGCCTTGTTTGTGTATTGGCAATTTATTTCCTTAAGTATCGCAAAATCCGTTTGGAATACGAGTCCGGATTTAGATAAACATTTATATGAGGAAGCAGCAGCTTGGACGGGGCTAGTTAATGGGTTTTATAATATTGTAACCTTTCTTTCTGCATTTTTCTTGGTGCGAGTAGCAGAGAAATATTCTCCTAAATTTACCCATGCTGGCACCTTAATTTTGGCTGCTATTGGCTTATTCATTATGCCACATATTGGAGATAAATACGGTTTATTCTTACCTATGATTGGCTTCGGTATTGCATGGGCTTCCATGATGGGGGTTCCTTATCTCATTGTAGTAAAAGACATACCAAAAGAAAAATATGGAGTATATATGGGAATTATCAATATGATGATTGTTGTTCCAATGATAATCCAAACTTTAAGTTTTGGAGAAATTTATAATCGTTTCTTGGACGGTGATCCAAGAAATGCAATAATGTTTGCTGGATCCTTTTTAGGAATTGCAGCATTATTAACATTAAATATTAAAACAAAAAAATAGGTTAAATAAATGAGTGTATTTTGTACAGGAGAAGCCTTAATCGATATGATTTGTAGCGATAAAGGTTCCTCATTGAAAGATGGTTTGAATTTCGTAAAAAAACCTGGAGGTGCACCTATGAATGTTGCAGCAGCCATAGGAGCATTAGGAGGAGAAGTGAGCGTTTGTGGAATGGTAGGGAAAGACCCTTTCGGAGACCAATTGCTTTCTGTATTGAGGGATTTCAAAGTAAATATTGATTATCTTTTTCAAAGTGAGGAGCATTTTACCACCTTCGCATTTGTATCCTTAATGTTGGACGGCGAAAGAGATTTTGTTTTCAATAGAAATGCAGATGAATACTTAAAAATGGAGGATCTAAAAGATCTAAAAATAGAAAATGAAACCATTTTTCATTTTGGTTCTGCTACTGCTTTTTTAGGAGGAGATTTAGAAAAAACCTATTATTCTTTATTAGAAAGGGCTGTAGAAAATAAAAAAATTATCAGTTTTGACCCAAACTATAGACATTTATTATTCTCCGATAAAATTGACCTTTTCGTTAAGCATTCCAAAAACTTTTTGGCTAAAGCAGACTTTAGTAAATTAAGTGATGAAGAGGCCTATTTAATTACAGGTAAGAATAATTTAGACGAAGCAGCGCAAGAATTATTTAAGCTGAGCAAAGGAGTTTTCACCATTACCTTAGGAAAAGAAGGTACTCTTTTGGGATTAAATGGCAAGACTCATATTATTCCAAGTAATCCAATAAAGGCAGTAGATACAACAGGTGCAGGAGATGCTTTTGTGGGAGCGATGCTTTACCAATTAGATCAAATTGGTTCGGTAGAAGGTTTGGGCTTAGAAGATTGGACGAAGCTCACCATCAATGCCAATAAAGCAGGAGCTAAAACCTGTTTATATTTAGGAGCCATGGAGGCATTTAAAAATTTAAATCATTCTATTTTTGAATAATCGTGTATAGAAAAAAGTTTTCTCAATTATTTACTCAGTTAGTAAAGAATCATAAAATTCCGGCAATTTATCAAGCTAATTTCAAAGAAAGGTTTGATGCGAATATTGCAGATATTGAAGATATTTATCAGGAATTATACGGACATTTACCTCAGTCTGAAAAGCATTTCAAAACTTTAGTTGAAACATTGTTTTCAGCATTTTCAGAAAGAAGAAAAGACCTAAAGGAAAGAGACATAGAAAAATCTCTTAAGGATTTTTGGTTTACTGATCAGAACCTAATGGGAATGAGTTTATATGTAGACCAATTCGCTGGAAAATTAAAAGAAATGCCGAAAAAATTGGGATATCTTCAGGAATTGGGAGTAAACTATCTTCATTTAATGCCCTTATTTGAAAGTCCTAAGGGAGAAAGTGATGGTGGCTATGCTGTATCAAATTTTAGGGAAGTAGATTCACGATTTGGCACTATACACGATTTGATAAATTTCCAAAAGGAAATGCAGAAAAATCAAATGTATTTAATGATTGATATTGTGCTTAACCATACTTCTCACCACCATGAATGGGCAAAATTGGCAAAAGCTGGAAATAAGGAATTTCAAGAATATTTTTATTTTTATGAGAATAGGGAAATACCAGATATCATGGATGAAACCATGCCTGAAATTTTTCCTGAATCTTCACCCGGAAGTTTTACCTATGTTAAAGAACTAGATAAATGGGTAATGTCCGTTTTTCATTCTTATCAATGGGATTTAAACTATAAAAATCCGATTGTCTTGAATGAAATGTTGAAAAACATCTTCTTTTATGCAAATATGGGGGTGGATGTTTTGAGAATTGATGCTCCTGCCTTTATATGGAAGGAACCAGGCACAACCTGTCAGAACCTACCTCAAGCCCATCAATTATTGCGCTTTATTCGCTTATGCGTGGAAATAAGTAGTCCAGGAATGGCATTATTAGGTGAGGCCATCGTTGGTCCGCATCAAATAATGGAATATTTCGGCACAGGAAGATTCATTGCTCATGAATGTGATATTGCTTATAATGCTACGCAAATGGCAGTTCAATGGGATGCTCTTGCAACCCAGGATACTAGAATTATGCTGGAGGCTCAAAAGGTTTTGAAGGACAAACCTTTAGGTGCAACATGGATAAATTATACACGTTGCCACGACGATATTGGGCTAGGTTTCGATGATTATATGATCGAAAATGTAGGTTATACTCCATATTTACACCGTAATTTCCTAAAAGAATATTATAGTGGAGAGCATGAGATAAGTCCTTCCATGGGTGCATTATTCGCCGTCAACCCAAAGACCAATGATGCAAGAATTTCAGGTTCATTGGCTTCCTTATGCGGATTAGAAAAGGGCTTAGAATTACGAAATAATGATTTGATTGCTGAATCCTTAAATAAAATATTAATGATGCAAGCCCAATCCTTTTTCCTGGGGGGTATTCCAATCATTTTTTATGGGGATGAACTTGCCTATATCAATGATTATTCCTATTTGGAAGACCCTGGAAAATCTTATGATAACCGATGGATGCATCGCCCGGTGATAGATTGGAAAAAAAATGAATTAAGAAACAAAAAGGGAACGATTGAGCAAATAATTTTTTCAGGAACCCAAAAATTGATTCAAATCAGAAAATCAAAAGAAGTATTTGCCGATAGAAAAAATATCAATTGGTTTCCTTCTCTGCATCGATCAATTGTGGGGTATAGTAGGACCAAAGACAAAAAAGAAATCCATTGTTTATTTAATTATTCGAAGGAATCTGCGGAAATTAATTTATTGGATTTATTTCCAGAAAAAAAGAGATTTTTAGATTTATGGACAGGCTCGAAAATTGATGTTAAGAATTTCGAATTTAAGCCTTATCAGTTTTTGATTTTAGAATAAGGGACTAATAAATTATCTTGATTTTAATTCTCTTAGATATTCTCCGGTGGTGACGGTCTCCCGGGGAAGGATATTGTAGGCATCGTTTTTAGGATTTCGTTTTAGCTCTCCATTCTTAATAGATTTTAAGAAATTAGCCCAGGCAAATGGATTGGCTAGTCCCCATAAGCCCCCATTATAAAAATTCTTGTTGGTAGTACTAAAAACCATTTTATCAGAAAAATTTCGATAATTAAAATTAGAAGATTGTCCTGCTTGGATGGCTAAATTTGTAAGTTTGGACTGAGCTAAATTATTGGCCATATTCTCTCGATCCTCAGCATCTGGCAATTTCATATTTAAAACAGCCTTTTCAAATTCCTCTAAAGTTTGGTGACGAAAAACCGTTACTCCTTGAAGCATGGTAGATTTTTCTTTTAATCGAATCAAGGCTGATTGGACCAATTCTTTTTCGTCTTTTATGATATATTGTTTTTTTTCAAAGCCTACGTAAGAAAATTCGATAGTATCTCCAGGATAGACGAATAATTCCACTAAACCATAATCATCTGAAATTCCACCTCTTCCTGCAGTCTTATTCAAAACATAAGCAGAAGGTAAAAAATCCATATTATTTTCTGAAATTACGCGAGCCACAAATTGAATAGATTTATCTCTTCCTTGTGAAAATCCATCATGAATGGAAATGGAAAAGGCAAATATGAATATCCAAAATATTTTTTTTAGGCTGATCATTCTGAAATTTAGAAAAAACCCTTTAAATACTCAACGAAATTTTGTTAAAATAATTTAAGAAAGGCAATAATAAATGGTATGGATAATAACAATCCATCAAAACGATCCAATAAACCACCATGGCCGGGAATAAAATTAGAGGAATCTTTAATTTTTATGGATCTTTTCAATAAGGATTCTACAAGGTCTCCATAGGTTCCAACAACCACAATTATAAAGCCAATGATTATCCATTGCCAAGGATTATAATTCGTAAATAAGGATGAAATAATTGAGGCAGTAATTTCTGTTGCAATTAAACCTCCCATTACTCCTTCCCATGATTTTTTAGGGGAAACGCGTTCAAATAATTTAGTTTTTCCAAATTTTAAACCAGCAAAGTAGGCGCCAGAATCAGAAGCCCAAAGCATAAAAAGTGATCCTAAAATAATTTGAAAATCATAGGTATGATTTTTTGTGAAGGCTAAAACCGTGAACAGAGCAAATGGAACAGCCACATAAATAATTCCTAAAAAAGTATAGGCAATATTTTGGAATGGCCTTTCATCATTCGGCTTATAGAGTTTAATAAAAAATATCAAGGTAAGTAATGGGGTAAGCCAGAAATAATTATGAAAGGAAATTTGACCTTTTTCAACAAGATAAACCAAAACTTGTAAAAATACCCCAATAAAAGTCCCAAAAAAGGTTAAAGGTAAATTTCCCTCAATAGAACCCATTAATTTATAAAATTCCAATTGCGTGAGAGCACATAAAAATACAATTAAAATAATATAAGAAAGGGAACTATAATAAATTGAAAACACCAAAATAGGAGCAAAAATTATTGCTGCAATAACTCTTTGTTGAAAGTTTGTTAAGTTCTTCAAAATAATTTCGTTTATTCAAAGGTTTCCGAAAGTTTTTGGTTGGCAGAATCAAAATTCGATTCATGCACAAGCAGTTCCCAAAAACCTAAATTATAAGCACTTACCTGTTTGTTAATGAGTACAGTATCTATATCCAAATTCTCTTTTAAAAATTTCGACATTAAATCTAATTCAATTTGATTTTCAGACTTCCTTAATAATTTCCAAGCAGTCATTCGTTTAATCTATTTTTATATAATCGTTGAACATAGAAAAATATCAATGCCAAAGATAGGGGAATTGTCCATAATTCAGGCATTTTTGTTTCAATTAATTCATCAATTTTTACGCCATTTAATTGATAAAGATAAGCAGCAGCAACAATTAAGAAATTATTGAAAAAATGAAATACTATGGGTACCCACAAAGTTCTATACCAAAAATAAATATATCCTAAAAATGCCCCTAAAAATAATCTTGGAAAGAATCCTAAAAATTGAAAGTGAATATAGCTGAATATAAAGGCTGTTAACCAAATTGCTAAATGGGGTTTATTCCAATATTTTAAAAATAAATTTTGAATGATCCCTCTAAAAAATAATTCCTCTCCTACAGCTGCGGCCAAAGCTACGACAATCGTTACGGAAATAAATTCAGTAGGATTATTCATGTTTAGAAAGAACAAGGTCATTTTATCAAGACTTTCTTGGGTTTTCAACATACTTTCTTCCAAGTCTTTGAAGGCTAATGGAAGATGTAACTGGGAATTCCAATAGCTTAAAGCCTCCATTGCAGGATTCGAAATAATCACAAGGATGAAACACCAAACAAATATTTGCCAATTCGGGCGATAATTACGAAAGTTTGAATAAATACCTTTTTCAATCCATTTATTATATGCAATTGCAGGAAGAATAAAACCTCCCAAAGCAGAAAACCATTGCAAACTCAAAAGTGCTTTATGTCCGTTAATATAATTTTCTGGATTATTGATAAAATCTACTAAGAACTGTGCTGCTTGAGTAGGATTTGAAAACACTTCTGTATCTACTTTCAATAAATTTATTACTGCTAATAAACCAAAAAACTGTCCAATAAATGCCCCAAGCAAGTAAAAACCAAATAATAGGAACAAACTAGATAATAAATGAAGGGGTATAATTTTTCCTGAATTTTCCATTTCTAAATTTAACCTTGTAAATTTACGAAATATTTTATTGAAATGGTTAAAATTGGCAATATAGACTTAGGAGAATTTCCATTATTATTGGCGCCAATGGAGGATGTATCTGATCCACCATTTAGAGAAGTATGTAAACAAAATGGAGCAGACCTAATGTATACGGAATTTATTTCCTCAGAAGGTCTCATTAGAGATGCTGTAAAATCTGTCCAAAAACTTGATATTTTTGAATATGAACGTCCTATTGGCATTCAATTATTTGGTTCAGATATTGAAACAATGGCTGAATGTGCAAGAATTGCTACACGGGTAAACCCTGATTTAATCGACATAAATTATGGTTGTCCGGTTAAAGCAGTAGCTTGCAAAGGAGCAGGGGCTGCATTACTGCAAGATATTCCCAAAATGGTGGAAATGACGAAGGCAGTGGTGGATGCAACTCATTTACCGGTAACAGTTAAGACCCGATTAGGTTGGGATGATTCTACAAAAAATATTGAAGAGGTGGCAGAGAGATTACAGGATATTGGAATAAAAGCCTTAACGGTGCATGGTAGAACGAGGGTACAGATGTATAAAGGAAATGCAGATTGGCGACTAATTGCTAAGATAAAGGAAAACCCTAGAATAAAAATTCCTATTTTCGGGAATGGAGATATAGATAGCCCTGAAAAGGCGAAGGAATATAAGAATAAATATGGAGTTGACGGAATAATGATTGGGAGAGCATCAATTGGTTATCCGTGGATTTTCAATGAAATCAAGCATTATTTAAAAACAGGTGAAAAACTGGAACCTCCTACGATTTTAGATAGAATAAGGGTTTGTAAATCTCATTTGGATTTTTCTCTTAAGTGGAAGGGGAAGCATGGTGGAATTGTAGAAATGCGAAGACATTATGCGAGTTATTTTAAAGGTTTAGAAAATTTTAAGCCAATTAGAAATCGAATGGTAACCACTAATTCTTATGATGAATTATGCGAGATTTTTAATGAAATTGAAGACGTATATTTAGTTAATTCTTAATGAAAAAAATCATCAACAACCTAGCAGGAGTCCTAGGTTCAATCATTTTTCTCTCTTTAGTCTGGGGAAGCTCCTTCATTTTAGTAAAAAAAGCCTTGAATGGCTTAAATTTTATTGAATTAGGATCCTTAAGGATATTTGTTGCATTTTTATTTTTTATCCCATTTTTCATTAAAAGAAGAACTAAAATTGAAAAAAAGGATTGGATTTATTTAGCCGCTGCAGGATTATCAGGCAATTTAATTCCATCCATATTATTTTCCATTGCTGGTAAATATTTACCTTCTGCCCTATCTGGCATGTTAAATGCGTTCACCCCTTTATTTACTTTGATATTAGGTATTTTATTTTTCTCTAAAAAAGTAACCTCAAAACAAACTTGGGGAATATTTTTAGGTTTAATTGGATGTTTGGGCCTTACAATGGTAGGCGAAAGTTTTTCAATAG
>JBJOIA010000280.1:0-3109 GCA_046047395.1 Bacteroidota bacterium
ATTGATTGTGGAAATATCGATATAGTCCATTCCTATTCCAATAAGATTGGCTTTAATATAAGACGAACCATTCGAAAACTTTACATTATTTTCTTCATTAACCATTGAAATTCCTTCCGCAGAAGTTAAATTTTCCTTTAAAAATTTATATTCATTATAATTTAATTCCGGACGATTAAAATATTTCCACCAAGGATAATTCGGAGTGAACGTCCATGGCCATTTACCTAAATAAATCACACCTTCTTTTGAAAAGGTATTAATATTATTTCTAATCTTTAGATTCATAGAATCCACAGCAGTGTAAATTGCTACTATTGAAAAAATACCTATAAAGACTCCTAAGAGAGATAGAGTTGTTCGGAGAATATTTGATTTCAAAGCCTGGTAGGCAAAGGAAATACTTTCAATTATTTGACGAATGGTCTTCATATTCAATTTATAAAGTACTAAATTAATTGAAGTTTTGTTTGAAATAAAATAAATTGGATAAATGAAATCTGTTATCTTTGAGTGGTAATATCTTTGTAGGAGTGAAATAATAACTATGGCAAGATTTTCATTTGAGAAAAGTACATTAAGAAACCATTTTCAAGGGAAACTTTATTTAAGCGATTCCCCTAAGTCGAATTTATATCGTAAAATTTATTCTACCGATGCTTCTGTCTATCAAGTTTCACCAAAAGGTGTTGCCTTAATTGAAAAAGAGAAAGATATACGCAGGTTAATCCATTATGCTGCTGAATCTAAAATTCCTTTAATTCCAAGAGGAGCAGGAACCTCCTTGGGCGGACAAGTGGTAGGAAATGGGATAGTTATGGTGATTGGAGGCCATATGAATAAAATATTGGCTTTAAACAAAAGAGAAAAGTGGGTTTGGGTAGAACCGGGAATCATTAGAGATGATTTAAATGTCAATCTTGCCAAATCTAATCTATTTTTTGGACCAGAAACTTCTACTTCTAACAGGGCAATGATTGGGGGAATGATTGGAAATAATTCTTGTGGTTTACGCTCTATTAAATATGGTAATACCAGAGACAGTTTGTTGGAGACTTTTGCTTATTTATCAGATGGAACAGATATCCATACCCATCCTCTAACTACAGAAGAATTTTATAAAAAATGCCAACTTAAAACCTTAGAAGGCAAAATATATCGAGAATTACATAGAATCCTAAATAATCCAAGTGTTCAGGAATTAATTCGAAAAAATTTCCCAAAGAAATCAGTCACCAGAAGAAATACAGGTTATGCTATAGATGAATTATTGGAAATGCAACCATTTAATCCAGAAGGTAAACCTTTTAATCTTTCTGCATTAATTGCAGGATCAGAAGGTACACTTGCTGTTGTGCATAATGTTAAGCTCAGATTAATCGACAAACCCTTTCGAAAATCTGCCTCTGTTTGTATTCATTCAAAAGATATAGTAGAGGCTATGAAGGCCAATTTAATCGTTCTAAAACATCATCCGTATGCTTCTGAATTAGTGGATAAAATGATTTTAGACTTTACCATTGGTCATAAAAAATTTGAAAAATATCGGGATTTTATTGATGGGGATCCAGGTGCTATTTTGATTGCTGAATTTAAATGTAAAACCACTACAGACTTAAATCTACATATTGATAATTTAATACATGATTTAAAAGAAGCTGGCTTGGGTTATTCTTACCCTATTTTATATGGAGAAAATGCAGAAAAGGCATGGGAGATAAGAAAAGCAGGACTAGGACTTATTCGAAATATGAATATTGAGGAACAGGCTGTAAATCTTATTGAAGATTGTGCTGTGGCTCCTGAGGATTTACCGGATTATGTTTATGATATCCAATTTTTATTAAGAAGATATAAATTAAAGGCAGCATTTTATGCACATGCGGGGGCTGGTCAACTTCATATTGAACCTTTCATAAATTTAAAAACCAAAGAAGGAAAAGGTATTTTTAAATCTTTATTAAGAGATACTGTAGATATTGTTAAAAAATATAATGGTTCTTTATCTGGAGAACATGGCGACGGTAGAATTAGAGGAGAATTTATTCCCAAAATAATGGGAAAGGAAATCTATGAAATATTTAGGGAGATAAAATATTTATTTGATCCTGATGGAATTTTAAATCCGGGTAAAATTGTAGATTCACCACCTATGGATGAGGATTTTAGATTTGAAAACATTGATCCCACTAAATTCAATCCTGTTTTCAATTACGGGGAATTAGGAACACCTTATAATCTTGCAGAAAAATGTTCAGGATCGGGTGATTGCAAAAAGTCAATCTTGTCTGGTGGAACGATGTGTCCTTCATTTATGGCAACTTTGGAGGAAAAAGATAGCACAAGGGCGAGGGCGAATATAGTTCGACAAGTATTAGGAGAAAATCCTGAAAAAGGCTTTTTAAATCCAGACTTTAATGAAATCATGGAAAACTGCCTTTCTTGTAACGCTTGTCAATTAGAATGTCCTACGGGAGTAGATATAACCATGATTAAGGCAGAAGGATTGCAAAAGCAATTTGATGAAAAGGGGATAAATTTTAGAACTAGATTTATAGGAAATTTACCTGTCTTTCAAAACAGATTTCGTAAACTAGCGCATTTATTAAATTTCTTTTCAAGAAGCACTCCATTTTCACAAATAATAAAAGGGATATTAGGTTTTTCAACAAAAATAGATTTACCAAAAATACATTTTAATAGTTTAGAGGATTGGTTTAAAACCTATAGCAAACAGATAGACCAGGATGATTTCGAACATGGCAAAGTTCTCCTTTACAATGATGAATTTACCAATAATTTAGAAGTCCATACTGGAAAAATCGCTATAAAATTATTGAATGAATTGGGATTTGGAGTTGAAATTACGAGGAATGTGATTTCTGGAAGAACCTATTTGAGTGTTGGTATGGTTAGAAAAGCTAAGAAAATTGCACTGAAAAATATTGAGTACTTAAAAGAAAGGTTGGAAAGAGGAGAAAAAATATTATTTATTGAACCTTCTGCTCATTCTAGCTTTAAAGATGAGTATCCAAAATTATTTACTGGGGATGAAAAAAATTGGGCAGATAAATTAAATTCTTCTACTTTTTTAATTGAAGAATTCTTG
>JBJOIA010000281.1:0-3886 GCA_046047395.1 Bacteroidota bacterium
GATTTATCTTACTTTCATTAATTAAACAGAAAATTGTATATTTAAAAACTGTCATTAAAAATTTTAAAAATATTTATTATTAATGTTAAATATTTTTTTGCCAAGAATTGCGCCAAAAATCAAAATCAACACTATACAAATTTGGACAATTAAAATAAATTAATTTTTAATTTCTTTGAATAGGGTGTTTAAACGGAATATGGAGTTTAAAGTAAAAGGGTATTTTCTCGCTGTTAATCATGGGGTCCTAGGTTCAAGCCCTAGAGGGGGAGCAACACTGGACAAGCCATCAGAAATGATGGCTTTTTCTTTGTCTATCAATGAGTTAGCGTGGTTGCATCTTTTTACTTTTTCTTTATTAACTTTATGACAAATCTCTATTTTTTGTGATAAAGACAATAGCGCCATATTCACCAATTCTGAAAAAGTATATTGAATGCTTCTATATTTATGAAGGTAAGCAAAACTCAACCTTTAAGTATGTTGCATTCCCCCATTTCAATATAGGACTTTCATTTTTCAAGGGAGCATCTGTTCATAGACAAAATTGGTCTCTTCAAATTTCGGAAAACACAGACGTGGGAGGACACATTGAAATACTAGGAAAATACACAAAGCCCGTATTATTAGAATACAAAGGACAATTAAAGGAAATTTCTATTATATTCAAACCACTAGGATTGAATCGATTTTTCAAGGATAATTATCTTTCATTGGCGCCTCATTTTTCCCAAGAATTAAAGAATGATGTTTGGGGTCAATTTGGAGAAAGTTTATTTTCAAGTGACGATGATATTAGTATAATCGAGTCATTTTTGCTTTCCCAATTTTGGGACAATCAAGAAGTATCCAATATTGAAAATTCGTTGACATTATTAGAAAATAGTAATCAGCAAATTTCTATTTCTGATATTGCAATCAAGGTTGGACTTAATCTAAAAACTTTTCAAAGACATTTCCAAAAACATATGGGTTGTAGTCCTGTTGAATATCGTAGAATTTGTAGATTCAGAAGCTCATTGACTAACAAATTGAATAATTCACAATTAAAGAATTTGACAGAAATAACCTATGAAGAAGGTTATTATGACCAGTCTTATTTAATTAAGGAGTTTCGAAAAATTACAAATCACAACCCTAAAGACTTTTTTAAGTCAGCAAGTAAAGTGGATGGAGATAAGATTTTTTGGGAAATCAAGTAGTGTCTTAAAAGTACAATTTTGTTCAAAATTAGTGACCTACATTTGACATAAATTAAATGACATTTAAATGAAAACTCCATTCAACAAATTTCTTTACATTGGTTTCTTGCTTTTAGGTCTCTTCCAAGCATTTTTTTCAAAAGATTATATACAAGCGGCATCATCATTGGGTATCGGTCTGGCTTTTGACCCTTTCGATACAGAGCAAAAATGGAATGATAGACCAACATGGCAAAAGGCTGTTTTGATTATTCATCTTGCCTTGGTCGCAGCAATGTTTGGATTTGGTATTGGATTAAATGACAAATAGACTTTCTGCAAATTTACACCAAGTTCAACCTTTTAATCTCTTAATTGTCACAAACTCAAACATCGCATTATAGCTGCATCTTTCGTTGAAAAGGGGAGCAAGTAAAGTCACTTAGAAATAGGTGACTTTTTTTATTTATTATCTATCTCTATTTATTCTAAACCTCAATTTTTGATTTTGATAGTTTTTCCTACAATAGTGAAGTTGAAATTTTCTTAATTAGAATTTTTGGAGTTTGCGCCAAGAATGTGCTGTGAAAGAAACTCAACTTAATACAAAATTGGGAAATTAAAATAAATTAATATTTTAATTAGTTTTAAAGAAGCCCTAATTTTTCAATTCTATTTCCAATAGTCATTTGTTTCATTTCCATCTCCAACAATTGAAAGTCTTCTCTCTGAACTGATTTCACAATACTTCCTTCACTTAGCAGATAGATTTCATCGCACGTATTACCTAAAGTGGAGAAAATATGAGATGATATAATAATAATCTTTCCGAGGTTTTTTAAGGAATGAATAATCTCTGTTAAAAGGATGTTACTTTCTATGTCAATTCCGTTAAATGGCTCGTCAAGTATAAAGTATTTATTATTTTGGAATAAAATCGCTGTTAATGCTAACTTCTTTTTCATTCCTGTTGAATATGTCGATGCATATTGGTTTAATGGTAAGTCAAAGATGTTCCTACTTTCAATATCATTTATTGGTATCTTCCTCGCATTACAAAGCAATTGGATATACTCTTTCCCTGTAATTTTTTCAAAAAAGAAAGGCTCTGTAAGTAATAAACCAAGATGATCTTTTAGTGGATTATGGCTAGAATTTATAAACCCGTTATATTTTTCTAATCCTGCCATACATCGAAAAAGAGATGTTTTTCCAGCCCCATTTTTACCTACAATTCCATAAACTTTTCCTTCATCAAATTCGATATTGATATTTTTTAGAATCGAATGATTTCCATAACTCATTGTTAAATCTTGAATTGTTATCATTTCAATATGTTTTTAAGACGCTTTTCGGCTTTGTAAAATAAAATAGGAGTTAAAATTATAAGGATTGGAGGTAGCGTTAAGCAAAGCCCTAGAAGTATACCATTAGGTATATTTATTTCATTTGGGAAATAGGAATACTTGGTTACAATTGCGCAAATTATCCAACCCCAACCAATCAGCAAGAAGATGAAGAGGAGGCCTATACTTTGTTGGAAATGGAATGAAAGTAATACAACTATTGGAATTGCAATTACAGAGGAATATAGGTAAGCTGTTTTTATTTTATTTATTAAGAAGTTTTTCGGATTGAGACTGTAGTTCCAAACAAAGTATTCGTTTTCTGTGGATAAATAAAAACTCATTGATAAACCAAAAACAATCATCAATGAGAAAATACCTAAGTTGAAGTTATTTACGTTCGCGGCTATAATGACAAGTGCATAGGCTATTATTAATAATGGGAAAGTTTTTCTAAACCCAATAGTAAATTCAAATGGCCTTTTAGAAAAAGGGGTATATATAGTGTAATTGAATGGAGCACGAAAATGTAAAACCGCCAAAATTATTGATATAAGTAAAAGGAATACGATGGGTAAAATGAGTTGCTTGTAAAGTAAAAATGATATAAATGGTACGGTGCAAATTAGATTTTCGGTTATTCTAATTTTTTTAAATCGGTGGTCTCCAAAACAAATGGTTAAAAATTCACATCGCCGCGTTTCTGAAAGCCTTCCAACAAGATTTATGTAAAGAAATGAATAGATATAAACTGCAAATTCTGTTGTTTTGAATAAATAAGTTGAGAGGAGAAAGAAACCTATTATTAAAATGGGGTAGGCGAATATTGGAATAAATCCGACATCTTTGAACAAGCGATTTGTCATTTTAAATTGAAGTGCAAAATATTCTTTCATTTGTTTTTTTCTTGTATCAAGGATTATAAGAAGTATAATAAAAAAAATACTAACAAAACTACTCAATAAAATACATTAAAGGAATTATTTAATTATGAAATCAGGCCGAATGGGTAATTAAATTTACAATCACAAACAATGAAAACGGCGGGAAAATGTCACCTTTAAGGAGAGGATAATTCAAAAACACTTTATTAATTTTTCAAATTCCAAAATTTGGTGGACTTTTATCACGATTTTATAATTCAGAGATCCCTAAATTTGGAATAAAATAGAAATTAAAATTTTATAAAAATGGAAAATCAAACAATCGTACAAATGCCAAGAATAGGTGATATGGCACCAGATTTTACTGTAACTACAACAACAGGGCAATTAACTCTTTCTGAATACAATAAAAATAGTTGGGTTGTGATGTTTTCACATCCCGCAGATTTTACACCAGTTTGTACTACAGAAATGA
>JBJOIA010000282.1:0-3106 GCA_046047395.1 Bacteroidota bacterium
AGACATAATTTTCATCATTTTTAATTCATCCTCCTTCGAAAGATAATCCAAATGAATCTTCATCATAAATCGATCAACCTGTGCCTCTGGCAAGGGGAAAGTCCCTTCTTGTTCGATAGGGTTCTCAGTTGCCAAAACCAAAAAAGGAGAATCTAATTTGTAGGTATTCTCTCCGATGGTAACCTGTTTCTCCGCCATGGCTTCTAATAAAGCAGATTGAACCTTGGCAGGGGCACGGTTTATTTCATCCGCTAAGATTATCTGGGAAAAAATCGGACCCTTTTTTACCTCAAACTCAGATTTTTTCTGATTATAAATCATCGTTCCAATTAAATCTGAAGGCAATAAATCAGGAGTAAATTGAATTCTTTGGAAATTTAAATCTAAAACCTTCGCAACTGTATTGATCGTCAAGGTCTTGGCCAAACCAGGTACCCCTTCAATCAAAACGTGTCCGCTAGAAAATAATCCTACTAAAATTCGATTCACGAGTTTCTCCTGACCAATAATTACTTTGGATATCTCTTCAACCGCTAATTGTATTTTTTCCTTTGATTTCACTTTGATTAATTCATAGTCCGATTTTCAATTTATTTAAAAAATCTGGGATTAACCTAATTTTTTAAATTTAATTCTTCTCGGTGTTAAGTCCCCTAAACGTTTTTTCTTTGCTTCTTCGTATTCAGAATAGTTTCCTTCAAACCATACAACCTCTGAATTTCCTTCAAATGCCAGAATATGGGTGGCAATTCTATCCAAGAACCATCTATCGTGAGAAATTACTACAGCACATCCTCCAAAATTTTCTAATCCCTCTTCCAATGCTCTTAGTGTATTTACATCCAAATCATTCGTAGGCTCATCTAATAAAATAACATTCGCGCCTTGCTTTAGCATCATGGCCAAATGAACTCTATTTCTCTCCCCTCCAGATAAATTTCCAATTTTCTTTTCCTGGTCAGATCCATTAAAATTGAATTTACTCACATAAGCACGCGCATTCATTTGCTTTCCTCCCATCATTATCCATTCATTCCCCTCTGAAATTGTTTGATATACCGTTTTGTCTGCCTTTAATTGATTATGCTCTTGGTCAACATAGGCCAATTCCACTGTTTCACCAACTTCAAAACTTCCCTTATCAGGTTGAATCTTTCCAGTAATCAAATTAAATAGGGTAGACTTCCCCGCTCCGTTCGGACCAATAATCCCTACAATTCCTGCAGGAGGAAGATTAAAACTTAAATCTTCAAATAATAATTTTTCGCCAAAGGATTTTGAAACTGATTGAACCTCAATTACCTTATTACCCAGGCGTGGACCAGCCGGAATAAAAATTTCTAATTTATCTTCCTTTTGCTTATTTTCTTCTGAAAGTAATTTCTCGTATGCACTTAACCTCGCTTTGGATTTAGCCTGACGAGCCTTAGGGGCCATTTTTACCCATTCTAATTCTCTTTGTAGAGTCTTTTGTCTACGAGATTCTGTTTTTTCTTCTTGAGATAATCTATTTTGTTTTTGCTCTAACCAAGAGGAATAATTTCCTTTCCAAGGAATTCCTTCTCCTCTATCCAATTCTAAAATCCATCCAGCAACATTATCCAAGAAATAACGATCGTGGGTCACAGCAATTACTGTACCCTTGTATTGTCTTAAAAATTCCTCTAACCACCATACAGATTCAGCATCCAAATGGTTCGTTGGCTCATCCAATAATAATACATCCGGTTCCTCTAATAATAATCTACACAAGGCCACTCTTCTTTTCTCCCCTCCTGATAAATTCCCAACTTTTGCATCTGAAGGCGGACAACGCAGAGCATCCATTGCACGCTCCAATTTATTGTCTAATTCCCAAGCATTTAAATGGTCTAATTTCTCCTGAACCTCACCCTGTCTTTCCAATAATTTGTCAAAATCAGCATCTGGCTCGGCAAAAGCATTATTAATTTCTTCAAATTCTGCCAATAAAGCCTTAACTTCCGAAACTCCTTGCTCCACAACTTCTAAAACCGTCAGATTTGGATCCAATTCTGGCTCCTGCTCCAATAATCCTACCGTATAACCCGGAGACCAAACAACATCCCCCGTGAAATTTTTATCTTTCCCAGCGATAATTCTTAATAAAGTGGATTTTCCTGAACCATTTAGACCTAATACTCCAATCTTTGCTCCATAGAAAAATGAAAGATAAATATTTTTGATGATGGTTTTTTGGGGTGGAATAGTCTTAGAAACTTTTTCCATTGAAAAGATAATTGTATTATCACTCATTAGATTTATTTTTTTTTGCAAAGATATTAATTTGTTTAAAAACTATTTTTATTTATTTTTGAAATATCGTGTAAAACGTAAATTAACTATTAACCCTAGGATGAGCAAAAGTTTTACTAGAAGCTCATTTTAAATTAAATTATTAAATTATAACCATGAAGTCTGCCACAGAAAATGAATTTGGATTTTGCCGCGACGGTAAAGTATTTATTAAACCTTATTTAAACTTCCCAGAACGTGAAATTGGATTCGTAAGAGAATCAGAAGAACAATCCCTTCAATATTTTGTCGACCGTTTTGATCTTGCTAAATCAAAAGTTACAAAACTGATGCAAGAAGTAGAAACCACTCAAAATAAAGGGTCTTATCTTACAAAAGCAATTCAAATGAAAAATTACCTAGTTGAATTTGACGGACTAGGGGATTTTAAACCTCTATTGGATGAAGTTGAACGTATTGAAGTCTATTTGACGGATTTAATTAAAGTTAATCAAGAAAAAAACCTCGAGATTAAAAGAGCATTACTTCAAGATATCGCCATGGTAGTTGCCAAAGAAGATATCATTGAGGAAAATGATAATATGAAAGATCTTCGAATGAAATGGTTGAAAACCGGACCGGTCGATAAAGAATTTCATGAAGAAATTGAAGGGGAATTTCAAAGATTAATGGATGATTATTTTGAAAAACGTAAAGTTGCTTACGAAGAAAAAAATAGAATCATTGATGAAAAGTTAGAATTACTTCAAAACTTTGTTGAGAAAGTGAATCAATATAGAAAAGCCGATAATATGGAAGACTATGTTGAAGAAGTGAAAGAAATGCAAAAAAC
>JBJOIA010000283.1:0-8478 GCA_046047395.1 Bacteroidota bacterium
TTTATTCTTACTTTAATCATTTTTTCCCTGCATACTATAAATGCACAAAATCGATTAATAAATGGAAAGATTACAGATGAAAATGGGATAGGCCTTCCAGGAGCTACTATCCAGATTAAGGGTACCAATATTGGTGTCCAATCTGATGTAGATGGAAACTATTCTATTGAACCTAGTAGTAGTGCACGCACTCTTTCATTCTCCTTTGTAGGATATGTATCGAAAGATGTTTTAATTGGAAGTCAAACTTCTATTAATATTCAATTATTACCCTCTAACAATGACTTGGACGAAGTGGTAGTAATTGGTTATGGTACGCAAAAAATTACGAATGTTTCTGGAGCAATAGCCACTATTAAATCTTCAGATATAAAAAAGCTCAATCCCGTTCGTGCGGAAGATGCCCTTCAAGGTAGAGCTTCTGGTGTAACTGTGATTTCCCCAGGTTCTCCTGGTGGTAAGCCTACTGTTTTAGTTCGTGGTATTCCTTCCTATTCTGGGACAGATCCAGTTGTAATTGTAGATGGTTCAATTCAAACTTTAAGTGATCTTAATTCAATTTCATCCGCTGATATTGAATCAATTAACGTTTTAAAAGATGCAGCTACCACAGCCATTTATGGTGTAAAAGGGGGTAACGGTGTGATTGTTGTTACTACTAAATCAGGTCGTAAAAATCAAAAAACAGAATTTAATTTCTCAACTTCTTATGGTGTTCAACAGGTTCTAAACCAATTGGGAGTTACCAATGCTACTGAATATGCAGCTATTATTAATGAAGGTAGTTTAGCTTCTGGAGGAAATATTAAATTTCCAGATTTAGCCTCGATCGGAGTAGGCACCAACTGGCAGGATCAGATTTTTAAAACCCCAGCTTTTCAGTCACATACTATTTCAGCAAGGGGTGGTGCTGAGAATTTAACCTATTTTGTTTCTGGTGGATACCTTGGTCAAGGTGGTATTGTAGGTGGTTCAGATAAATCCTATTTCAATCGTTTAAATGGTACGATAAATTTAGATTTTGATTTAACTAAAAAAATTAAATTTATTGCAAATACAAGTTTTGTGAATATTAAAGGAGCGGCTGTTCCAGAAAATTCTATTAATTCCGTTTTATCCAATGCGATAAATTTTGATCCTACTGCTCCAGTTTTCAATAATGTTCCCGGTACTTATGGTACTTATGGTGTGAGTAATAATATTCTTTCTGAAATATTTAATCCCCTTACTCAATTAGAAAATACTCATAATTATTCCAACACGAATAAATTATATGGAAAACTAGAATTACAATATAAAATTTTGCCGGATTTAAAATATACTGCAAGATATGGTTATACCCTAACAGATGTTACTAGTAAGTCTTTTAATCCTTTGGTTTATTATGGTGAAAGCCATATTAATTCAACCTTAAATTCAGATGGTACTCCTAAGATAGGGGTTAATAACTCAGTTTATCAGGAGAAAACAACCTATTTCAATTATACTTTTGAACAGTTTATGAACTATAATAAAACTTGGAATGATGTTCATAATTTTGATGCTATTCTAGGTATTTCATTGGCAAAGGTAACAGGTAATTCCATCAATGGGTCAAGACAAGATGTTCCCTTTAACTCTTGGGATTATGCAGATATTTCTTCGGCAACAGGTACAGCCCCAAATTCTGGAATTAGTTTAGCAAATTTTAGATACGAAAGAAGAAACTTATCTTATTTTTCAAGATTTAATTATGATTATAATGAAAAATACCTAGCATCCTTCTCTGCAAGAAGGGATGGCTCTTTTGCCTTTGGTAAAAATAATAAATTTGCCAATTTTTATGCAGGGTCCTTGGGTTGGGTAGTTTCTAAAGAAAATTTCTTTTCTTCAGACTTTTTTAATTATTTGAAAATTCGAGGATCTTATGGTACTACAGGAAATGAAAATGTTAATCCCCAACTTCAACAAATTTCAACTTTAGTTTATAGCTATAATTTAGGACAAAATGCAGGCTATACCTTCGGGGATTTACCAACTTCCATCGGTGCAACTGTTGCCTCATTTAAGAATGATAATTTAGGCTGGGAGAAACAAACCCAAGCAAATGCAGGTTTTGACCTAGACTTTTTAGATAGTAAATTTAGTCTAACAGCAGATTATTTTGAAAAGCGAATAAGTGGATTATTATTTACTCCTTCCTTATCACTTTACCTAGGTACAGCAGCAGCTCCAAGTGCTAATATTGGTACAACAAAAACCAGCGGTTTCGACTTGAATTTTGGGTATAATAATCGTTTGGGAGAAAATTGGTCTATCCGTACCAATATTACTCTAACACATGCTAAAAATCTCGTAACGAATACGAATAATGGAATCATTCAAGGAGGTTATTATGGAATCCCTAGTCAGTCAGTTACTAGATTTGAAGCAGGGTATTCTCCAGGTTATTTCTTTGGATATAAAACAGCAGGACTATTCCAAACTATTGAAGAAATAAATGCCTCTCCAACCCAGCCAAATGCGCAGCCAGGTGATATCAAATATGTGGATATTAATGGAGACGGAGTAATAAATGATCAGGATAGAACTAAAATTGGGGATCCTTTTCCTCAGTTTACAATTGGACATAGTTTAAATATTTCCTTCAAAAATTTTGATTTAACTACTTTCCTTTATGCATCTATTGGAAATGATATTTACAGAGCCTACGAAAGAAATCTAGCAATGACAAATAAACCTAGGTCAGTATTGGCAAGATGGACAGGGCCGGGTTCTACAAATGATGCTCGTTACCCACGTTATAGTTTTGTAGATGGAAATAATAATACAAGAGCATCTGATAGATATGTTGAGGATGGATCCTTTTTGAAAATTAAAAATATTCAATTAGGATATACCTTGCCAGCAAAATTATTGGCAAATAAATCAATCTCCTCATTGAGAGTTTTCGCCCAAGTGAAAAATGCCTATACCTTCACAAAATATTCTGGCTTAGATCCTGAAATCGCGGGTGGTATTTTGGATTCTGGAGTTGATAGAGCCTCTTATCCTCAAGCTCGCACATTTTTACTTGGTTTAGATATCAGATTTTAATAAAAATTAATTCAGAAAATGAAAAATTTAAAAAATATATTGAGTGTTTTGTTCCTAACAGTTTTAGGAACCTCATGTAGTGATTTTGTGAATTATGACCCTAAGGAAAATTTCCAAATTACAGCGGATGATTATCTAAAAACATCAGATGATTATCAAAAAATGGTTATTGCCTGCTATTCTCCTATGCAATGGTTATGGCAACTTCAAGTAATAGGAGATGTTGCTTCAGACAATTCTGTTTCGGGAGGAGAAAACGCAACGGACCAATTAGGATTTCAACAAATTGATGATTTTCAAATCACCCCGGTAAATTCTTATCTTACTGAAGCTTGGAAATCTTGCTATGAAGGTATCAATCGTGTTAATTATTTAGTTGAAAATCATGATAAATTAGACTTTACAGGAAAAGAAGCTTTATACGGACAAATATATTTCTTGAGAGCTTATTATTATTTCAACTTGGTTAGAAATTTTGGAGATGTTCCCTTATTTACAGAAAAACGTTTAGGGGTTTCAGATTCTCGTACATTATCTAGAAGTCCGAAATCAGAAGTTTACGCACAAATTGAAAAAGATTTATTAGCTGCGATTGAGGTTCTGCCATTAACGAATCCTGAAAAAGGTCGGGTAACAAAGTATGCAGCTCATGCATTATTAGGAAAGGTATATTTATATGAAGAAAAATTCTCTGAGGCGGCAGATATTTTAGAACCTGTAATTAATGGTCCATTCAGCCTAGTAAGTAATTTCGGAAATATCTTTTTGGCAGCAGGAGAGAATGGCTCAGAGTCAGTTTTTGAAGTCCAATATTCAAATATTAGTCCATTCTATGATTGGTCTAATCCTGGTAGAGGCCAAGGAAATCTTGCTGTTCAGGTTTGCGGTATCAGAAATATAACGGGTTCTAGTCCTTATGCACAAGGTTGGAGTACTAATCTTCCAACACAAGATTTAAAAAATGCGTATGAGTCTGGTGATACTAGAAAGGATGTGACCGTATTGGATATTGATGCCTACATTGCTGCAAATCCAAGTTTCAATATTACCTATCAAGTAGCACCTTATAAAAATACTGGTTTATATAATCAAAAATACCTTCCAAGAAAAGGTGAAACATCCGGACAATTGGAATTGAACTATCTTAATAATTTTAGAGCAATTCGCCTTGCAGATGTTTTATTAATGGCTGCTGAGGCAAATAATAGAAAGGCCAGTCCGAATGATTCAAAAGCCCAACAATATTTAAACAGAGTAAGACAAAGAGCATTCGGAGATAATAACCATAATATTACTTTAACTGGCGAGGCACTAAAGCAGGCAATCTGGAAAGAGCGTAGATTAGAATTAGCCATGGAGGGTGATCGATTCTATGATTTAGTTAGAACCGGCCAAGCAACAAATCTTTCAGGTTTTGAAGTAGGGAAAAATGAGGTTTTCCCAATTCCTCAGCAGGAAATAGATGCCTCTGATTTAACTCAAAATCCAGGTTATTAATCCATTAAATCACTTAGAAATATGAAAAATATTAAATATTATTTAGGATTTTCAATTTTATTGATGACCCTGGTGGGTTGTCAGAAGGATTTCTTTCAAGATATTTCCTTTGTAAATTCTGGTACAGCTCCTGATAAATTATCTGCACTTTTTACCATTGCTCAAGATAATACGGGAAATGTCAAAATCACCCCAAATGGTGAAGGGGCAACTAATTTTGATGTAAATTTTGGAGACAATACTCCAACTTCAGCCACTGTTGAAGCAGGACAATCCGTATCACATAAATATGCAGAAGGGGTATATACGGTCAAACTTACAGGATATTCTTCCAATGCTAAAGTAACAGAGGCCGATCAGGAATTAACCGTATCCTTTAAGGCACCAGAAAATCTTGAAGCGAATATAGAGATAGATAATGGAAATAGTTTCCAAGTAAATGTTTCCGCTACTGCCGATTATGAAACCTTTTTTCAAGTTTATTTCGGAGAAGATCCAAATGAAACGCCTGTAAATTTTAATGAAGGACAAACCGTTAATCATGTTTACCAAAATGTAGGAACTTATTCCGTAAGAGTGGTGGCTTTGAGTGGTGGACAAGCAACATCTAGTATTACAAAAGATGTAACAATTTCCAATCCAATATTATTGCCATTGGATTTTGAGGGTCCAGCAAATACTTATTCTTTCACGAATTTTGATGGCGGGGTAATTACAATTATTGATAATCCACAAAAAACAGGTATAAATACAAGTAACCAAGTGGCGAAGATGGTGAAAAATGCAGGACAAACTTGGGGTGGAAGTTTAATTCAATTAGATCAGGCAATAGATTTTAGTTCGAATAAAATCTTTAGAATGAAAGTATTTTCTCCAAGAGTAGGAGCGAAAGTATTGTTGAAGGTTGAAAACGCAACTAATTCAGGAATTAATTTTGAAAAAGAAGTATTAACTACCAAGGCAAATGAATGGGAGGATTTAGCTTTTGATTATTCACTAATTAATACGGCAAATTCTTATCATAAAATTGTTTTGATTTTTGATAATGGAACAGCTGGAGATGGTTCTGCTAATTATACTTGGCTTATTGATGATATTAGACAAACCAATGTATTACCTTCTAATCAATTGAGTTTACCAGTTACATTTGATAATTCTAATGTGATTTATAATCCAGTTGATTTTGGTAATGCATCAACAGTATTAGTCAATGATCCAGTTAATGCAAGTAATAAGGTTTTAAAGACTACGAAGCCTTCTGGTGCTGAAACTTGGGCAGGGACTACACTAGGTGCTGGCGTAGGATTTTCTAGTCCGTTCGCCTTCGCTTCTGGAAATGCAACAATGACAGTACGTGTTTATTCTCCGGCAGCTGGAATAACAGTAAAATTAAAGGCGGAAGATCATTCAGATAATACTAAATCGGTTGAAACGGATGCTGTTACAACCATGGCAAATGCATGGGAAACTCTTACATTTGATTTTACGAATCATTCTTCAGGAACTCCTGCATTAAATACCAATTATACTTATGATATAGTTTCTATTTTCTTTGATTTTGGAACAGTAGGTTCTGGAAAAGTTTTCTATTGGGATGATTTAAATCTTGTCAATAATTCTATAAATCAAAGTTTGACCATTCCTTTGGATTTTGAATCGAGTAGTTTAACCTTCAATATTACTGATTTTGATGGGGGAAATTTAACTGTAGTAAATAATCCTCAGAAATCTGGAATTAACACTTCTTCTAAAATAGCGAAGATGATTAAAAATTCTGGTCAACCATGGGGAGGATCCTATATAACTTTAGCCTCACCGATCGACTTTTCAACGAAGACTCAATTTCATATGAATGTATATTCTCCGAAAGTTGGAGGAAAAGTTTTATTGAAGGTAGAGAACCTGAGTGATGGAAGTGTAAATTTTGAAAAAGAGGTAACTACAACAACTGCGAATCAATGGGAAGATTTAACCTTTGATTTTTCAGGAATTAATAAAACGAAATCCTATCAGAAAGTAGTAATAATATGTGATTTAGGAACAGCAGGAGATGGAAGTGCAAACTTTACCTATTTATTAGACAATATCACCCTTAAATAAGCATGAAAATTATGAAAAAGCATTTAAAATATTTGTTTGTAACATTTTTAATAGGGGGTATTGGCCTATTTTCTTGTGCCCCTGAGGAATATTCTTTTGGAGATTTAATTACCCCAACCGAATTAAGTTTGAATGCTGCAGTGGTAGGACAAACCAATGCGGCACCTGGGGGGGATGGTAGCGGGAAAGTGACAATCTCTACCTCAGCAAAAAATGCGATTACCTACAAGGTAGACTTCGGTGATGGGAATGTTCAAATGGTGCCCGAAGGAAGTATTGAATATAAATATTCTACTCCAGGATTTGGAGATTATACCATAACAGTAACAGCTGTTGGTACGGGAGGAGTAACATCTGTAATTAGTACCAATGTTCGTGTATTTGTATCATTCAATGTGCCACCAACTATATTAGAAAATCTAACTGGCGGATCGTCTAAAATTTGGATAATTGATCCATCTGTTTCAGGGCATGTTGGAGTAGGACAAGCAGATTTATTCTGGAGTAATTATTATTCAGCAGCACCAAATGAAAGGCAGCCATTCTTGTATGATGACGAGGTAAAATTTGAGGTAATTGATGGAAATGTAAATATGACGGTAGATAATAAAGGAACTACATCGATTATTGCAGCAGCAACTGCATTTTATGGATTCTCAGGACCAGACGGTGGATATGCCTTAGATACAGAAGGCAGGAAAGTTTTAGCCTTTTCAGATGCGACCTCAGGATCAACACCTGATGTATCTACCCAGATTCAATTTACAGTACCTGGCAATGGAATCATTTGTTTTGGTACAGGAGGAAAAACATATGAAATAATTGAAATTACATCAACCACTATGACGCTAAGAAATATTGGAATAGATGGCTTAGCATGGTATCAAAAGTTAAAGGTTAAATAATGAGAGAGCAACTGCATCGGATTAGTTTAATTATTGTTTCAATTTTTATTCTTGCAGCTTGTAAGCCAGGAACTGTGGAGCCCGGAATGGATAATTCCGTGCCCACCAACCTGGTTATCGAAACAACTGTAAGTACAGATGGTACTGGTAATGTAGATTTTACAGCCACTGCAAATAATGCGGTAAGCTATGATTTTGAATTTGGTGATGGGGTAATTAAAACCGGAACGAATGGTAAAGTTACCTATCAATATACTTTAGCAGGAACAAACAATTTTACAGTAAGAGTAACTGCAAAAAGTGCATCAGGTGCAAGCATTAAAAAAACTACATCAATTGATGTAACTGTAGAACAACAGACCTCTGGTTTGATTTGGTCTGATGAATTTAATATCGATGGAGCTCCAAATCCTGAAAAATGGGGTTATGATATTGGTGGCGGGGGCTGGGGAAATGGAGAATCTCAGTATTATACCAATCGATCATCCAATGTAATTGTAAAAGACGGAGTGCTAAAGATTACAGCTATAAAGGAAACCATTGAATCAAACGAATATTCCTCTGCAAGGATATTATCAAAAGGGAAATTTGATTTTAAATATGGAAGAGTGGAGGCAAGGGCAAAACTTCCATCAGCAAAAGGTACTTGGCCAGCAATTTGGATGTTGGGAAGTAATTTTTCAGAAGTGGGATGGCCAGATTGTGGGGAAATTGATATTATGGAACATGTGGGAAATGATTTAAATAAAATCCACGGAACCTTGCATTATCCAGGTAGGTCAGGTGGAAATGCCAATACAGGAAGTAAAACATTTAGTAATGTTTCTACCGAATTCCATGTTTATGGTTTAGAATGGGATGCAAGCATTATTAAAATGACGGTGGACGGTCAAACCGTACA
>JBJOIA010000284.1:0-2675 GCA_046047395.1 Bacteroidota bacterium
AAGCCATAAATCATTCTTCTTTCCATATTTAAATGTAAGTAAATCATTATTTTTAGCAGACCGACCTACCCAGATTGTCCAACCATCTAAGAAAAATTCCTTAAATGGAAATTCTTCAGCCACCTTTTCTTGATTTCTCCCAATTTCATCCTCCAAAGTTAAAAAAGGCCTTAAAGCCTTGTTATTTTCTACTAAATGTAACTTTTCAATAGCCTCTTGAACTTTTTGGGTTTGACTTTCCCTTTGTGAAATTGCTTGTTTTAATTGATCTAATTCTTTGAGAAAATTTTTTGATTTCCGATAATAATTCTCTGCATTTTGAATGGCATTTAATTTCGGATTTAAATCTATTTTTATTGTTTTATTAGTATAAAAATTAAATAATTCAATTTGCTTGGCCCCCTCTGGGATAGTCTGACTATTCGCCATTAAAATATGACCTATCTCCTCCAATGTGGTCCCGTTTTCCTTGGCTTCTAATTGTTTTTTTAAATTATTTAGATGATTTTTTGTTTTGGTCAGATAGGTTTCAAATTTTTGAATTAATCCATATTTTTTGGAATTAAATTCCCCTACCACCCAAAAAAAATAATAAAGTTTATTCAACGCTTCAATAGCAGAATTTGATTCAAAAAGAATTGGCTCTTCCTTTTTCATCAAATGTAATTGAACACCCCGCTCATTGGAATAAATATAAAAATGTCCTTTTTCCAATTCAACTAAAATATGGTTAACCTTCTCCCATTGTTCTTGGTGGGACAAGGCTTCAAAACCTCGATCCAACATAATTTGGTATATTTCTTTACCAAATGTTGGAAAAGTATTTTTAAAACCTTGACTCAAAAAGGCTTCATAGGATTGGTCAATATTTCTATCTAAATTATGAATATTGATTTCTAAATCTTTTTTTAATTTTTTTTGGAATTGGGAAATATGGTCTTCCTCCTGAAATAAAATTACATTTCCTCTGTTTCCATAAAGTTTGAACAACAAGGAATATCCACTTAAAAAATTAATAGAGAATGCACGTTCATTTTCAAATAATTTTATATCCTGAACTTCGTATAATAAAATTTCAGAGAATAAATTAATGGAGTTTTTACCTGCACGATGGAAATTATCAGGGAATTCTAGGGTTGAAAATTCGGGATGAAACAAAGCTCTTATCCAAAAATCCTCCCCATTTTGTCGTTCAAATCCTAGAATTAATTCATCCTTATCCTGGGAAAAACATTGCTTCAATCTCGCATACACCAGTATCCTTCTCAATTCTTCAACCAAATGTTTTAGGAAATAATAATTCTGATTCATCTGCGATATTTTAGCAAAAATACTGATATTATTGAAGTATGGTTGAAATTTAGGTATTTTTTATCCTGTTTCTCTGATTTAAAAAGAAATAAATTTTTAACTTTAATTTAGCAATTTGGTAATCGCCGAATTGCTAGAAATAAAAAAAATGGAAAAATATTTTACCATAAAATCAAATACGGAAGGCATATTTAAGGACAAAGGAAGCAAATTTATTGCCTACGCTTTTCCAATCAATGCTGAAGATAGAATTCCGGAAATTTATAAAAAATTAAAAGAAGAACATCCTAAATCAAGACATGTTTGTTGGGCATATCGACTTGGAGAGGCCCAAGAAGAAATGCGGTCAAATGATGATGGAGAACCTTCTGGCTCAGCAGGAAAACCAATTTTAAATACCATTCAATCTAAAAACTTACATTTTATTGCAGTTTTTGTGGTAAGATATTTTGGGGGAACTCTCTTGGGTGTACCAGGCTTAATTCAGGCTTATAAAGAGGCAACAAAAGATGCATTGAAAGATGAATCTATCTTTTTAAAGGAACCCAAAGAAAGAAAAATCATTGAATTTGATTTTTTACAATTAAATTCCATCATGCAAATCATTAAAAAAAATCCTATAGAAATAGTAAATCAAGAAATTGACAATCTTTGTAAAATAGAAATTGAATTTAAAATTTCTGATAAAAACTTGATTGATGACCAACTAAATTTAGTAATTTAGAGTCTATACCTTTAAAAACTATGGATTTTTTTCACCTATACAGATTCGGAAACAAGATTTTTTTACAAAAAAACCAATCAGAGGATTTCGTCCAATTTGATGGAGATTGGGATGTATTGATCAATCAACCAAAGCTTTATGAAGAATTGGAAATGCTTTTTGATTCTCAAATCAAAACCCAAGCAATACCACAAAATTTTGATCCCCCTATCGGAGAACAAGAAATTTGGGCGGCTGGAGTAACCTATCTTCGATCAAAAGAAGCGAGAATGGAAGAATCAAAAGAATCAGGAGGAGCAACTTTTTATGATTTAGTATATTCAGCAGAGAGGCCTGAAGTATTTTACAAAGGAAATAAACATCGTGCCGTAGGTCAAAACGGGAAGGTTTCCATTCGGAAAGATTCTACTTGGGATGTTCCTGAACCTGAATTAACCTTAGTTATCAATAATAGAAATGAATTAATTGGGTATACAATTGGAAATGATATGAGTTCTAGGAGTATTGAAGGAGAAAATCCTCTTTACCTACCTCAGGCAAAAGTTTTTAATAATTGTGCTGGAATTGGTCCAGGAATCATGATTACTAAGGATCCTATTCCTCAAGATACAATAATTAAAATGTGGATAAAAAGAAATGG
>JBJOIA010000285.1:0-6546 GCA_046047395.1 Bacteroidota bacterium
GAGGAGAAATTTATAGAAGTTGCCCAAAAAGTAAGGTCTTATGGGGCCTCTGTGGTGGTGATGGCATTTGATGAACAAGGACAGGCTGATAATTATGAAAGGAGAATAGAAATTTCTGAGAGAGCTTATAATATTTTGGTCAATAAGGTTGGATTTAATCCTTCAGATATCATTTTTGACCCCAATATTTTAACAGTTGCAACTGGAATAGAGGAGCATAATAATTATGCGGTTGATTTTATTCGGGCAACCAAATGGATTAAGGAGAATTTGCCAGGAGCGAAGGTTTCCGGAGGTGTTTCCAATATTTCGTTCTCCTTTAGAGGGAATGAACTGGTAAGAGAGGCTATGCATACGGTATTCTTGTATCATGCAATTAAAGCGGGCATGGATATGGGAATTGTGAATGCTGGACAATTAGGAGTATATGATGATATTCAGCAGCCTTTAAGAGATTTATGTGAGGATGTAATTTTGAATAAAAATCTGGAAGCCACAGAAAAATTGATTCAATTTGCTGAAAGTGTAAAAGGACAAGGGAAAGAGGTAGTTGTTGATGATGCATGGAGGAAACAGTCGGTTGAAAAAAGATTGGAACACGCCTTAATAAAAGGAATTACAGAATATATCGACGAGGATATTGAGGAGGCAAGGTTGAAAGTAAGCAGACCTTTGGATGTAATAGAAGGACCCTTGATGGATGGGATGAACGTGGTTGGTGATTTATTTGGAGAGGGGAAAATGTTTTTACCACAGGTTGTAAAATCTGCTAGGGTAATGAAAAAGGCAGTAGCTTATTTATTACCTTATATTGAAGCTGAAAAAGTAGGTGGTGAATCTAGTTCTGCAGGTAAGATATTAATGGCTACTGTAAAAGGGGATGTACATGATATAGGAAAGAATATTGTAGGGGTGGTGTTGGCTTGTAATAATTATGAGGTCATAGACCTAGGGGTTATGCAACCATGTGAAAAGATTTTAGAAAAAGCCAAAGAGCTTAATGTAGATATTATTGGTTTATCTGGATTGATTACGCCTTCTTTGGATGAAATGGTATTTGTTGCGAAAGAAATGGAGAGGTTAGGTTTTACCATCCCCTTATTAATAGGAGGTGCTACTACTTCTCGAATTCATACTGCCGTAAAAATTGATCCCCATTATTCTGGACCAGTAATTCATGTTTTGGATGCCTCTAGGTCTGTTCCAGTGGCAGGAAAATTATTGCAATCTGAATTAAGTAGGGAGGAGATTTTTAAAGAAATTAAAGCTGAGTATGCTCAAATGAGGGAGGCTCATGCCAATAAACAGACAGATAAAAATTACCTTTCAATTAAGGAAGCTCAGGCAAATAAATTAAATCTAAATTGGGAGGAATATAACCCTAAAGAGCCAGAATTTTTGGGTACTAGATACTTAAAAGAATATCCATTAGATGAAATTGCTAAGTATATCGATTGGACCCCTTTCTTTTCTACATGGCAATTGTCTGGTAAATATCCGAAGATATTTGATAATCCTGTTGTTGGAGATGAGGCAAAAAAATTGTTTAATGATGCACAAATTATTTTAAAGGAAATTATTCAAAATAAATCTTTAAAAGCGAATGCTGCTTTCGGATTTTTTCCTGCAAATTCATTTGGTGATGATATTATTTTACATGATTTTGTTTCTAGCCAAAAAGATGGTGCAGGGAATATTCTTAAATTGAAGGATGAAAAATCTGATTCTTCCCAATGGTTACATCATTTAAGACAGCAGGGGAAAAAGGCCTCAAATTTACCTAATTTATGTATTTCAGATTTTGTTGCTCCTTTGGAATCAGGTAAGGTGGATTATGTGGGTGGTTTTGCCGTAACTACTGGTTTAGGTATTGAGGCCTTATTGGAAAAATATGAAAAAGACCATGATGAATATGGAATAATCATGGTAAAAGCATTAGCTGATAGATTGGCAGAGGCTTTTGCAGAATTATTACACGAAAAGGTAAGGAAACAATATTGGGGCTATGCAAAAGAAGAAGAACTTTCAAATGAAGAATTAATTTCAGAAAAATACAAAGGGATTCGTCCTGCACCTGGATACCCAGCCTGTCCAGATCATACTGAAAAAATTCGATTATTCGAATTGATGGATATAGAAAAGAATACAGGAATTCAATTGACAGAATCTTGTGCAATGTATCCTGCTAGTTCCGTTTCTGGTTTTTATTTTTCGCATCCAGAATCTAAATATTTTGGTTTAGGAAAGATATCAAAAGATCAGGTTGAACAATATGCTATTAGGAAAAAATATAAATTTGAAGAAATTGAACGTTGGTTAAATCCCAATTTAAATTATACATAGGATGAAGATTATTGAAAGTATACAGGCTTCTAAGGGTAAAACCTTATTTTCATTGGAAATAATCCCTCCCATGAAGGGACATAATTTAAATGAATTAATGGAGAATATTTCTCCATTGATGGAATTTAATCCTTCTTTTGTGGAGGTTACTTACCATCGGGAAGAATATATTGAAAAGGAAATAGGAGGGGTAATTAAAAGGATTCCTATTCGTAAAAGACCTGGAACTTTAGGTATTTGTGCAGCTTTGATTCAAAAATTTGGCGTGGAGGCTGTTCCTCATGTCATTTGCGGTGGTTTTACTCAGGAGGAAACAGAAGATTTCCTAATTGACCTACATTATTTAGGAATTGAAAATATTTTGGCTTTAAGAGGCGATTCTGAAAAGGGGGTGGATCGTTTTATTCCCAAAGAAGGGGGACATGCTTATGCCAATGAATTGGTTGCTCAAATTGTAAGGATGAATCAAGGGAAATTATTGTACGAGGAGACGGAGTCTTTTCCGACGAATTTCTGTGTAGGGGTAGCGGGGTATCCGGAAAAACATTATGAGGCCCATACGATGGAGGAAGATTTACTTAATCTTAAGCGAAAGGTAGATGCAGGGGCGGATTATATTGTTACTCAAATGTTTTTTGATAATCAATATTATTTTGAATTTGTTGAAAGATGTAGGGCAATTGGTATTCAGGTTCCCATTATTCCAGGATTAAAACCCATTGCCACTATTAGTCAATTAGAGGTTTTACCAAAAATATTTTATTTAAATCTTCCGGAGGTATTACGCAATGAAGTATTGAAATGTAAAACGAAGGAAGCAATTAAGCAAGTAGGAGTGGAGTGGACCATCCAACAGGGTAAGGAATTAATTGCAGCAGGAGTTCCTGCCTTACATTTCTATACGATGTCCAAATCTGAAAGCACCTTTAAAATTGCGAAAGGGCTTTTTTGAACTACGAACTACGAATTACGAACTACGAACTACGAATTACGAACTACGAGCGGCAGCCGCGCTGTTACGAATTACGAGCGACGAGCCATGAATTATGAACTATGAGTTCATGCGAAGCATAGTATTCCCCTCCATAGGAGGGGTGGCTGCGAAGCAGGCGGGGTGGTTAAAATTCTTAATTTAACTCAAAACTCATAGTTAATAGTTCGTAGTTCGTAACAGCGCGGCTGCCGCTCATAGTTCTTCACTCTTCCCTTTTTCTAATATCTCAATTCTCTTATTCAATGCATCAATCATTTCTTGTTGTTCTCTATTTAAGGATTGTTGGGTTTGAATTAAGGCTTGTTGTTCTTGAATGGCCTTGGTTAGAACGGGGATTAGAGCCTCGTAATTAACCGATTTATAATCTTTTTCTGAACCATCTCCTGATACAATAGCAGGAATTACCGCTTCTAATTCTTGGGCGATAAAACCATATTGCAATTTGGTAGGATCGGCATTGGTCATGCGTTCATTTTTTGTATTCCAATAATAAGAAGAAGGTTTTAATTGAAGTACTTCTTTTAAACCAAGATTTATGGATTGAATATCCTTTTTAAAGCGACGGTCGGAACTTAATACGACTCCACTTGCAGAAACCGTACCAGTTGCCGAAATATTACCGCTAGAGGAAATATTACCACCTACTATCAACCGATTTTCACTATTGTCAGGGAAAGTTCCAATGGCAATTTGTCCATTCAATCGACTATAAATTTCTTGGCCAAATAAAATATTTCCAATTACCAATTGATTTGATCCTATTGAGCTTGGAAAAATAGTACCATAACCTATGGCAATATTCGCCGATCCAGAGGTTAAATTAATTCCCGAGCGAAACCCAAGTGCAATATTATTACTACCAGTTGTTTTGTAATAAAATGCATTATTACCAATTGCAGTATTAAAACTTCCATTATTAGAAAATAGTGAATTATGACCATAAGCAACATTGTCTCCCCCCGTTGTATTTAGGACTTGAGCTCGATGGCCAATTGCTAAATTGGAATATGATGTCGTATTATTAATAAGGGCATTTTCTCCGATGGCTAAATGGTCATAACCAGTGTTATTAATAAGTGTATTAAGACCAATTGCAATGTTGGTATTAATGTTTCCATTTCCCCTTCCAAAATAGATACCGCCAACATTTAAGGTATCTGCCACTTTCAAAGAGCCATTGATATCCAATGAAGCAATAGGGTTGTTTTTCCCAATTCCAATAAAAATAGGTTGATTTGGAGAACCTACATTAATACCAAAAATCCCATTACCAATATTCAATTGGTAGTTACCAGTTGTAGAAGTGAAATTGGTAGAGGCGCCTATGGCGATATTCCCAATTCCTGAAACTAGATTTCTACCTGCATAATAACCCATTGAGGTATTATTATTACCAGAGATATTCGAATAAAGTGCTTGATAGCCATAGGCAGTATTATACTGTCCATTTAAATTCGAATTAAGAGCTTGATAGCCTATAGTTGTGTTATGTTCGTTATTTAATCCAGGTCCCCTTCCAATTCTCAAACCATTCACTTTGATATCTTTAGCACTAGTTAAACTATCTCCTATTAAGGAATTGGGGCCCAAATCAACATTGGCTATTGCACCAGTATAGGGTATCAAATTGTTAGTGATAGTAGATATTAATTGCTCACTAATCTGTCCTGTTGAAGGGTCTTTAACCAAGGCTTTGGTGGCGTTACTGATAGTGGGAACATTATCTATTCTGGCAGTTCCATTTATATCTAAGGTATAGGTTGGGTCGTTTTTTCCAATCCCAATTAAAACAGGAGAAGTTGGAGAATCCACATTTTTACCATAAATCTCATTGCCAATATTCAATTGATAATTATTGGTTGCAGAGGAGAAATTGGTGTTTGAGCCTATGGCAATGTTATTGTTTCCTGATGTTAAATTAGTACCCGCTGAACTTCCTAGGGCAGTATTATTACTTCCAGTGGAATTATTTAAGGCCTCATAACCATTCGCTGTATTATTGTTTCCACTGATATTGGAGGAAAGAGCTTGAAAACCACTCGCCAAATTCGCATAACCAGTGGTATTCGAATTAAGTGCTAGTTGGCCGAAAGCCTGGTTCGTACTATCATTTCCTTTTCCCCTTCCTATGTAAATACCATTAACATTTATACTATCAATCACTTTCAAAGATCCATTAATATCCAGCGTAGTAGTTGGATCATTTTTTCCAATTCCAATTAAAACTGGAGAGGTGGGAGAATCTACATTTTTACCATAAATTTCATTACCAATATTTAATTGGTAACTACTGGTTGCTGAGGGAAAATTGGTATTTGAGCCTATGGCAATATTTCTATTTCCTGAGGTTAAATTAGTACCCGCTGAACTTCCTAGGGCTGTATTATTACTTCCCGTGGAATTATATAAGGCATCATACCCATTGGCAGTATTATTGTTTCCACTGATATTGGAGGAAAGCGTGGTAGAGCCAATCGCCGTATTATTATTTCCGGTTGTATTTGATGTAAGTGCTTGAAAACCATTCGCCATATTCGCATAACCATTAGTATTTTCATTTAGTGCTAGTTGTCCAAAGGCCTGGTTAATACCATTTCCAGATCCTCTTCCAATTCTCAAACCATTCACGATAATATCCTTGGTACTGGTTAAACTATCTGCTTTTATGGAGTTGGTCCCCAAATCAACATTGGCTGTGGCACCTGTATAAGGAACACCGGTTCCACCTCCTCCACTCGAAGAGCTTACCCAACTACTGCCATTATAGTACATAAATTGATTAGTAGTAATATCATAGACTACTAATCCTACAGAAGGAGATTGAATAGCATTTCGCTGGGTGGTTGTCAATCTTGGCAATAATAATCCTTTATCGGACGATTCCACTTCCAAAGCTGCAGAGCCATTAACCTGACCATTTGAATTTTCTGTAGAAATCTTTACTTGAGAGAAAAGATTGGTACTCAAAAATAGAGCAAGAGCGATAAGAATAAATTTTGTAACTGACTTCATTTTATTAGGTGATTAGATATAAGTACAATATTAAATATTTTTTTTGAATTACGAAATATGAACTACGGGTTACGAACTACGAGCGGCAGCCGCGCTGTTACGAATTACGAACTACAAGCCATGAATTATGAACTAAGAGTTCATGCGAAGCATAGTATTCCCCTCCATAGGAGGGGTGGCTGCGAAGCAGGCGGGGT
>JBJOIA010000286.1:0-3643 GCA_046047395.1 Bacteroidota bacterium
ATCCTTAATTTCTGCCATTTTATTAATCATTCAATGATTTTATTGCTTTTGCTATTGCTTCTACCTTGTTTAAATCTTTCAAAGCAGGTTCAATCTCTAGTTTACTATTAAAATCCCAACCAATCCATTTTGGATGAATAAAAGATTGGTTAATATCCTCCAAAGAAACGCCCCCTGCCAATAAAAATTCTTTGTTAAAATCATTTGGAATTATATTCCAATCGAATTTTTTCCCGGTGCCGCCACGCTCTCCCTTTACTTTTGTATCAAAAATAAATAAATCAGGATTTAAATTTTCTAATCCCTCAAAATCCTTTTCTTCTGCTACAGAAACAGCTTTTATTACTCCTATGCCTTCCTTCTTCAAATCATGTATTAAATCTTCTCCCTCCTCTCCATGTAATTGAACAAAATCAAGACCATATCTTTTAACCTTTTCAATTAATTCCTCCAAACTCGCATTCACAAAGACTCCTACTTTATTTATTTCTGGTGAAATTACGGGTGGATGAAAGTCTTTCCCAACAAATCTAGAAGAGCCCTCAAAGAAAATAAAACCAATAAAATTGGGTTTTTGAGCACAAACTCCCAAAATATTCTCTTTATCCCTTAATCCGCATACTTTCCATTTCATCAGCTAATGAATTCCTTTAAAGCTTTCCCAGGATTGGAAGTTTTCATAAAACTTTCCCCTACTAAAAATCCTGTATAATTATATCCTCTTAATTCTTTAATTATTTCTTTACCCGAAATACAGGATTCTGAAATCTTGATAAATTTATCAGGAATTAATTCAGACAATTCTTTGGATGCCTCCACATTTTGTTCGGCGAAATTCTTTAAATTTCTATTATTTACACCTACAATTGTGATGCTATCCATCAAAGATCTTTCTAATTCCTCTTTATCATGAACTTCCAATAAAACTTCCATACCTAAAGATCTTGCGAGCTCACTGAAGATTTTAATCTCTTTTGGATTCAAAGAAGCCGCAATTAAGAGAATTACATCCGCCCCCATCGATTTTGCCTGGATAATTTGATATTCATCAACCATAAAATCTTTTCTGAGCATTGGAATACCCGGATTGGCACGTCTTGCCTTTTCAAAATCTTCAAAACTTCCCCCAAAATAGGGATTATCGGTAAGAACAGATAATCCAGCAGCACCATTTTGCACATAGGAATGAGTAACCTCCTCCACCAGAACCTGATCATTGATAATTCCTTTAGAAGGCGATTTTCTCTTAAATTCAGCAATAATACCGCTACTCTGAGGTTGTATTAAAGAAAGACTTAATGAATTTACAGGCTGAGCAAAAAAACTAGATTTTTCCAATTCAGAAATAGAAATCTCCTGCTTTTGAGATGCAACCAAAATTCGTTTATCCTCGTTAATTTTATCTAAAATTGTCATTTTAATCAACAATAAATTTCTTGAATACTTGGAAGGCCTTTCCGCTTTCTAGTGAATCCTTTGCCATTAATATTCCCTCTTCCAAAGAATTTGCATTACCGGAAATCCATAAAGCTGTTCCAGAATTCACTAAAACAACATTGGTCTGTGCTTCAGTACCCTCTCTCTGTAAGATTTTATACATCATATCAGCAGAATGTTCCACCGTTTCCCCACCAAACAATTCGTCCTGGTTCACTTGTTTCATTCCTAAATTACCAGGATTTAATTCTAAAACTTCATCTCTCAAACCAACAAGGAAAGGCGAAGTAAGCGAAATTTCATCATATCCATCTTTGCTAAATAAAACACCGAATTTCTTTTCCGTTTCCTTGAAATAGTTTTGGTAAATTCCAAAAACACGCTCATTATAAACCCCAGTAATTTGTTTTTTTACTCTTGCAGGATTCATCAAAGGACCTAATAAATTAAAGATTGTTTTAATGCCAAGTTCTCTACGAACTGTTCCCACAAAACGCATTGCTGGATGGAATAATGGTGCATGAAGAAAACATATTCCTGCCAATTCCATCTTTCTCTTCAATATATTTTCGTCATTCGTAAATTTATTTCCAAGGAATTCAAGTACAGTAGATGATCCTACTGAAGACGATACTCCATGATTACCATGCTTGATGATTTTTTGTCCCGCACCTACCACTACAAAAGAAGAAGTTGTGGAAATATTAAAGGTGTTTTTTCCATCACCTCCCGTACCACAAACATCCATCGCATCGAATTCATCCATGTTTAAAGTAATGGCTAATTCCATCATAGCATCAACAAAACCTCTCAGTTCATCTGTTTGAATCAAATTAAACCAATAAGAAGTAAGAAATGCTGCAATTTGAGAAGGATTAATCTCCCCTCTTCCAATTAAGCCCATTACTTCCCTTGCCTCATCATAACTTAAACTCTCTCCCGAAATTCTTTTATCTAATATATTTTTCATAAATCTAATTTAATGCTGCTTCTATTCTACTTTTCTACAATCCAATTTTTCACCATTTCATAACCATATTGCGTAAGGTAGGCTTCAGGGTGAAATTGTACTCCCCGGATATCGTATTTATTATGGTATTCTGCCATCACATTACCTTTGTCATCATTTGCAGAAATTAATAATCCTTCTGGCATTTTTTCAGGAATGACGGTCCAGGAATGATATCTACAAACCTCGAACTTTTCCGGCAACCCCTTAAATAATCTATCTGAAGAGTCTACGATATTACATTCTGTTGTAACTCCATGTAATACTTCTCCCATATTCATCAATTCTCCCCCAAATGCCTCAGCAATTGCCTGATGCCCCAAACAAACACCAAAAATACGTTTTTTTGGAGCAAATTCCTTAATTAAATCCAACATAATTCCAGCCTCAGAAGGAATACCCGGACCAGGAGAAAGAAGAATATTATCGTATTTCTCCACTTGTTCTAATTCTATTTTATCATTTCGATAGACATCCACTTGGCAATCTAATTCCTTTAAAAGGTAAACCAAATTGTATACGAATGAATCATAATTATCTATTACTAAAACTTTTTTCATATTAATCTAAATTTGGTGCTAGTTCTAAGGCTTTTCTTAAGGCTGCTAATTTATTATGTATTTCCTGCATTTCGTTGGCAATTACAGATTTGGCAACTACTCCCATTCCTGCTTGATAGAAAATGGTTTGTCCTTTCGACAAAAATGTTCTAATAGCAATGGCATGATTAAAATTTCCTTTGAAATCCATGAAACCAATTGCTCCTCCATAAATATGGCGATTCGTAGGTTCCATTTGATTAATGATTGTCATCGCATTATGTTTTGGTGCACCACTCAAAGTTCCAGCAGGGAAGGTATCTGCAACCAATTGAAGTGGATTTACCCCTTCATGAATATTTCCACTTACCTTTGAAACTAGGTGAATAACATGGGAGAAAAACTGTACTTCTTTAAAGGTTTCTACCTTTACATTTTCTGCAGATCTACTTAAATCATTTCTAGCTAAATCTACCAACATGACATGTTCTGCTGTTTCCTTAGGGTCTTCTGTTAATTCTTTAGCTAAAATTGCATCTTTTTCATCATCTCCAGATCTTCTAAAAGTTCCTGCAATTGGATGAATTTCCCCAATATTTCCTTGAATTTTTATTTGTTTTTCAGGAGAGGCTCCTAAAATATGATAGTTTTCATAATC
>JBJOIA010000287.1:0-2848 GCA_046047395.1 Bacteroidota bacterium
TTTTGGTTCATTTTTATAAATCTATGAAATGAAAATTGGATATTTACTTTAATATGGATTTAAAAATAGGTTAAAACAAATATACTCAATTTATTTAATTCGTAAAATTTTCTTAACTTTATCCAATTTATACACACATCAACAAACCCTAATAAAATGAAAACCAAAAAAGAAATTACAGAAAATTGGCTCCCCAGATATACTGGACGCCAATTAGAGGAATTTACACCCTATATCCTCGTCACAAACTTTTCAAAATACTTGGAAATCTTTGCAAACCATTACAAAGTAGAGATTAAAGGTAAAGAATTCCCCATTCAAACTGTCGTAGCAGATGGAATTACATTGATTAATTTTGGAATGGGTAGCCCAATGGCTGCCACAATAACAGACCTCCTTTCAGCCATTCACCCTAAAGCCATTCTTTTTCTTGGAAAATGCGGAGGATTAAAATCAAAAAATAATATTGGAGACTTGATATTACCTATTGCGGCAATTAGAGGAGAAGGAACCTCCGTTGATTATTTCCCTCCAGAAGTACCAGCATTGCCTGCTTTTGCCTTGCAAAAGGCAGTTTCTACAACTATTAGAGATTATGGCTTAGATTATTGGACAGGCACTGTTTATACAACGAATAGAAGAGTTTGGGAACACGACGAATCCTTCAAATCTTATTTGGAAAAAATTCGGGCTATAGCAATTGATATGGAAACCGCCACTATTTTCTCCGTAGGATTTTATAATTCAATTCCTACAGGAGCCTTATTATTGGTCAGCGATCAACCCATGACGCCAGAGGGAGTGAAGACTTCTGAAAGTGACAAAAAAGTAACAGCAAATTTTGTGGAAACTCATATAAAAATAGGAGTAGATTCCCTCAAGCAATTAATCAATAATGGGCAAACGGTTAAACACTTGAAGTTTTAAGATTTAAAAAAAGAAATTAATTGCTAATACTACTCCCATAGATACTAATAATCCGATCATTAATTTCAAGAAATCTTTCAAAAGCATGGGAAAGATTTCTTTTACCTTAGTCTTTCCCGTCCAAAATCCTGAATTTAATGCCAATTCTCTTCCCGTTAATAAACCTACAAATACCCACGTGGTACTCATTGGAATACTATTAACCTCTTTAAAATACAATAGAATAAAGGCATAAATTGCATCGATAAAGGTTGCAGAACGAATATATTTGGTATTCTTCTTTGAAATAACAATTTTCTGAATTTCCCCTCCCCCCTGATAAAAAATAAAGCCCAAACAAATAATGAAAAATGTTAATACCAAAATAAATTGAGTAATCGATAAATTTCTTGGTAAAAACACTGAGATATTGGCCACATCATGCATCAACCAAGTTGCCCATAAAAAGGAAGTTGTGCCCCATTGAGCAATCACCCAATAGGTTCTGTTTTTATCGGAAACATCCTTGGACTCATCTAAGATTTTTGATAATAGTAGCCAAAATATATATGCGACAATTGCCGCAATTACATATCCCATCACCGATTTCATCAACATCGAACCTAAAACAACAGAAGAGGCAAAAGAGGATAATACTAAAAATGAAGTAGATACTGGCACCCCTTTTCTGGTAAGAAAAATTAAAGCCAAGGGAGCTATAGCTTGATACCATTTTACATTCACATATGGGATTTTTTCCAATCTTCCGAAAGAAATATCTCCACCATATTCAATAAAACCATAACCTAATGTAATTATTAAGACTAAGGATGCTGCCAACCACAATCCCCACCAAGGAATATTTTTTTTATTTGAGGCAATCCAAGTACCTAAGGTTTGAACTGAATCATTGGCAATTACAGAAAATCCTGCCAATATGAAACCTAAAATTGCAATAAAATCCATTCTTTAATTTTTCTACCTAACCCTAAAATTAATTTATAAATAAATTAATTAACCATTAATCAAAGGTATTATTTATTAATAAAAAATCCCATGAAATTGATACGTTGAATAAAAATTTAATATTGGAATAATATTGAATTATCCTTTACTTTGAAAAATCAATAGTTTAAAATGAACCTAAATGCAGATCTTGGTGAAGGAATATTACATGAAAAAGAAATTTTCCCTTGGATAAATTCCTGTAGTATTGCCTGCGGTGGTCATTATGGAAATGCTAATTCAATCTTAAATACATTAATATTAGCGATAAAATATCAAGTTCTTCCAGGTGCACATCCCTCCTATCCAGATAAAACAAACTTTGGACGAATCTCAATTGAAATGCGTAAAAATGAATTTCAATCCTCAATTCGTGATCAAATAAATTTATATTTCGAAGTATTAACAAAATTAAACCTTAAAAACGATCATATAAAAGCTCACGGAGCATTATATAATGATTTAGCAAAAAATTCAAATTTGGCAGAATGGTATTTAGAATGTGTTCAAGAATATCCCTTCAATTTTCTTTATCTTCCTCCAAATTCTGAAATTGAAAAACTTGCAATCAGAAAAAATATCCCCTATTTGAAAGAAGGCTTTTTAGATAGAAATTACGATTTAGATGGAAGTTTGGTACCACGATCACAAAAAAATGCCCTTATTCAAAATAAAAAGGATTTATTAATTCAATTTGATAAATTTGAAAAGGAAAATAAATTCAATACTTATTGCCTACATGGGGATCATCCTAAAATTTTAGAATTTTTAAAAATTTTAAACCTGAAAAATAACTAATTTGAAATCTTTTTCTTTAAAATATTTCCCAATCAATTCAAATGGCTTATTAATCCAATGGCCAGAATTAATCAATCTGGAAATTTTAAAAGATATTATCTCCTTCAAAAAAAAAATTGAAGAAAATCATAAACTCACC